>NZ_NADV01000044.1:0-3986 GCF_003264175.1 Bacillus sp. SRB_331
AGTTGGATTCACCTTGCTCAAAAATCGGATAGTTTAGCTGACTTTAAAATTAAAATTAACCTGGATAAACCTACAGAATATAATATTTTTACAGATGACTATCCATTAAATTATGAAAATATAAATGCAGAGAAAAATTGGATCGTACTAGGTGGAAAAAAACAAAAACCTAGCTCATGGAAGTTTGTACCTTTCAGATAACCTAAACACACTCGTTCCTAATCAGAACGAGTGTGTTTTTTGTTTTGGGGTATTTGCTTTTCTTAAGTTCATGGATGTGGGATCACCATACATGTCCATCAACTTAGGGGAAACAATCTTGTTCAATCAGATGGTAAATAAGGATCAACGTTTAATAATTAGCTAGTAATTGTTGAAGTCTATTGTACATTGAAAAGGCGGAGTCTCTTTGAAGACTTCGCCTTTGTTTATATAGGGCATGAATGGTCTCGATACCTTTTATCGTACGTGAAGCATGACGAAGATTTTGAAATCCTGCAGATTTAGCAAAACGTCTCTTGACATGCCTATGATCCTGGTCAATAAGATGGCTAAAATTTTTGATTCTACAATGGATTGTAGTTTGATAAACCGAGGGACCCTTTAGAATAGAAATCACTTTTGACACAAAACAATGATTTTATATGGTGTAGTTTGAGCTGGTATACTCATTATTGTAAAACTATAAATAGCTATTAAATTTCGATTTACAAGATTACCTGTAAAGAATTGACCATTTGTTAATAAAATTTGAGTAGAAGGAGAAATATTTAATTTTAATTTCCCATCACTACTCTCCAACTGTTCATTAAAATAGTCTACTTTTACATTTTGATGCGGTGTATATTTTGCCATAACAATCGCTTGAAATTGTGGTGGAAAAATGAGAGGAGCAGGAGCGTTGGCATCGTAAAACCCAGTTACTTTATCTCCTACTACTACCGTTGCATAGTCGATAAAATACGTATTTGGTTTCACTACAAAATTTATTAGATTCCCATAACCATTATCTACGGACATTAATTTATTACACCCTATATCTTCGTTTGACCCTGTTACAAAATCGTTAATCATAGTTATTGTACCATCAAATGATTGAAATTTTTTCATTCAAATACCTCTTTTGTTTATATAATTAAACCTCTATCGTTACTCTATAATTTTTAAAAACATGTAAATGAAATAATCCTTCTCGTATCAATTCCAAAAATAACCCAAAACCTACCGTTCCATCTAAAACCAGCAACAGACCTTGGTCCTACAAAAATTGGGAAATACCAAAATTGTTCACCATTACTAAGCCATATATAAGTATTCCGAAATAAACATAATGAAATTGCTCCTGGATCAACAGCAAATGGTGAAGCTGTTGATTGTTGAGGAATAAATGATGGGGGGGGAGATGTTGGAGCTTGTGAGCTTTGCTGTCCTGGAAAACTTGGTACACCCGGAAAGCCTGGTACACCCGGAAAACCTGGCATTCCAGGTATACCTGGGATCTGAGGACCAGGGAATTGACGATCGAAGTATTGATCATAATTTATATAAGGATAATATATTGACTCATTATACATTTAAAAACCACCTCTTTCTTTTTAAAACCCTCTAAATTATTAATATGTAATGTGGTTCGTATAGGAAGCTTATTCACTTCCTATACGAACAATATTTTAAACAGGAAAGTATACCAATACCCTTTGTTTTTCGGTATGGGGTAAAGTTAAATTGTCTGCAAGCAAGTATGCACCTGACTTAGTTGATACAACTGAGGTGGCAATCTCAGCGCTCAAACAATCTGTATTTGTCCTGAAGATGAACAAGATTAGAAAAGACTTCAAAGGTTATTTATTTGGCGTTCTCGCAAAGATAATGTCTGTTGAGCAAAGAAAACTGAAGAATACACTTTTCAATTTCCTACAAGATTAAACTGAGGAGGAGCACACACTATTAGGGGTACCGCCACGTTTTGAAAAAAAAAGACTCGACCGTTTTTTTGGTCAAGCCCTGTATTAAATTACAAACTATTTCCCTTTAAGCGCCAGGAATAGTTGGAACCAAATTCTGAACGACTTTGATGAGATTATTTGCGATATCTTGTTGTTGAGATGTAAGTGTATCGGATCCATCAGTGAATACTGTAACGCAGATTGGACAAGCTTCGATATGAATCCCCAATAGATTAATAGCTAGACCACCTGGTATATCCACAGTAAGAATCGATGTGGAACCTTCAGGAGGAGTACAAGTCTGACAGTTAGTTTCAAGAGCCATAGAGTCACCTTCTTTCTTGATAGAGTTAATATATAAATATGTTCGAAGGTACTCAAAGGACAAAGGTATTTGTACAAGCTTCGAAAATTGTGTTAGTGACTCAGATTTACTCCCAATGAACTCAAACCCTTCAGGAGATGTTACAATTATTGGATTAGTATCTGTATCGTGTACAATGAAAATTCCGCCAAGTTTGACGAATTCATCAATGATTCCTCCTGGTTGCATCATTGCCATGACGTCCAGATCAGTAATATTCCCTTGAATTCCGATCCAAACACACCAGTAATCCGCTGCCAGTTGTTTACCTGTAGTGTATTGACCTTTGATAATTGATGGAGATATCTGCACAACAGTATATTGAGTAAGTGACCAAAGTTGTTTGGCAAAATCATAGGAAGCAACATCATTATCAAGCAGTAAGACTCCCTTACCAAAACCGAAAGTTCTACTTGGACAATTCATACTGGTTGTCTCAGTCGTAGAAACTGTTCTATTTATATCTAACGTACAATCATTGGATCCCTGTAAATTTGTCATTTGAACCACTGGTTCAGTAACTGTGAGACAACTATCCGAACTCATTATTCCGTCTAATCTTGCAAAAATTTGAGCTTCCCCAGTATTAATTGCTGTAATCAAACCTTTTGTTTCTTCCTTATTTGAAACTATTGCACTTGAAAGATTGCTAGAGTACCATTCTACAAGATTTGTAATGTCCCTAGTTGATTTGTCAGAATACGTACCTGTCGCAGTAAACTGATGACTCAAACTTGAACAAAGAGATAAATTCTTAGGATCTATCTTGATGGAGACCAAGACAGATATTCTTTTTTCGTAACATTCTTTCTCTTTTGGGATAAACAGAATAGGAGGGTTAAATTGATTGGAAGTGTTCATTTGTGTTAGCCTCACTTTCTTTATCAATACATTTAATCAATATATGTTACATACAGAACTCGGTTTGGACTGGATCGCTCTCCTGATTATTTAGTTCATGTTAATCTGAAACTATTCACTTCCAGTAACGAGAATTATGTAAATGAGCTGTTAGTACACTGAGGAGGCATGAGACTCAGAGCCTCAAAGGGTTACTTACCCTAGGTAGGTATTGACTACATAATTATCACTGTGTAGCGGACTGTATGTAGATGAATAACTATGAGGTGGTTCTCAATGAGAATAATAACTTGAGAGCCTTGATACATATAAGTTTTACTGATCCCAAACCTCTACAGTTCACTGGGAAATGCCCCTTCACGTTCCTTTTGGAAGGGGCATTTTTAGCTAAAATGATAAATTATCAACCATTAATATTTTAACAGTTTTTCATTATGGTTTAGATTGCTCCAATTGTTGTTTCATTTTCTTTTCATTTTCAGTTATAAGGTTTATTAACGGTTCTGGTGCAAAAATAAAACAAAAGAGAATAAAGAACATATATTCCTAACGTAATCGTATCTTATATTGCAAGTCCAAACAATTGATGGACGAATTCTTTCTGATTTTGGATAGACTGGTTCCGTAAATTAATCTGTTCTTTTTTAATCATATGCATGGCTTCTATTCCAGAAAGAATGGATATAGCTGTGTCAAAAGATTTGAGCCCTAGCATAGAACGGATTCGCTTCTTTATAAAACGATGATCTTGTTCTACTATGTTATTCAAGTACTTTTGTTGTCTAAGTTGCAAACCATCAGGTATGCTTTTTTCT
>NZ_NADV01000044.1:4190-173843 GCF_003264175.1 Bacillus sp. SRB_331
TTTCCACCAAATCACGAAAACTAAGGTTGTACCGTAGGTACCATCTTACCGTTAACAAGATGATGTCTGGTTGATAATGCTTCCATTTGAATACATTTTCCTTTTCCATACCAATCACGCACCTTCTTTAGATTAGTAGTATCAGTATGTCTAAGTTTCAGAGATTAGTTACATAAATCTAATAGTTTTTGCACCAGAACCAGTAATAGGATTTCCACTAGATACTGTAAATCCATTACAAACAATAAAGGCAGAACTTTTTCAGGATTCTGCTTTTATTGTTCTTATCTCACATATACATATGCTTGATTAGCAGTGACATAGTATGTTTTACCTTTACTGTTGTGCGCCTTTCCCCTTATTCACTATTATTATTGAAATTAAGGAAAATATAATTAGCGTTATGGAGATAACACCATAAGCTGCACCTTCAAACCCTCTCACTTCAAAAAAACCTTTATAAAACAGATACAATGCAGCAAATGCCACTACAATACCTGGAACATTTTTTATTACTCTAGAATCTGTCTGTTTTCTAAAAAAAACAGTTAACAATATTACAATTGCACCTACTAATACACCCAATCCAATCGGAGCAAAAATCATCATTTCCTCATTCTCCTTAATTAACCTCATTTCGATTAATTTACCACGTAATATAAAAAAGGGGGGTACTTATACCTATTCTTTGCCCATTTTCATTACAACCACGAAACAACTTCTTTTTATGTGTCAACACTGACGAAAAAAAGGGAAAGGCAAAAAAATAGGCTGTGGAGAAGACTTTCTCCACAGCCTGAAATTACCTATCTTTGTAAACCTCGTTTATAACGACTTGCTTCAAATATAATACGCTCTTCATCTAACGTTTTACATTCACCATTCCAAACGACACGTTTACCATTAATAATTACATCGCTTATATCTTTTCCACTAGCTGCATACACAAGATGTGATAACACTTCATCTGCCGGTTGTAAATGCGGCTTATTAGATGGGTCAATCGTAATAAAATCAGCACACTTTCCAACCTCAAGTGAGCCCGTTTGTTTCATCCCGATTACTTCAGCAGCTCCTTTAGTCGCAAGTGTAAGAGCTGTTTCAACTGGTAACGCTGTTGCATCTTGATGAATACCTTTTTGTAATAATGTTGCAATGCGCATTTCTTCAAACATATCTAAATTGTTGTTAGACGCCACACTATCTGTTGCAATTCCTACTTTTATTCCTGCTTCTAGCATCGCTTTTACATTCGCTATACCAGAACCTAGTTTTAAATTACTATTTGGGTTATGAGCTACTCGAACATCATGTTCTGCTAAAAATGCACGCTCATTTTCATTTAATACTACACCGTGCGCAATAACTGTTGGGCGTTTAAACAATCCGCAACTTGCTGCATATTCTACTGGACGCTTCCCATACTGTGCTTCAATATCACGTACTTCACGCTCTGTTTCAGAAAGATGAATATGAACCATCGTTTGATTTTCTACTGCAATACGAGCACACTCTTCTAACAGTTCTGTGGAACATGTATATGGACTATGCGGTGCAACCATCGTAGTTAACATACCACTTTCGTTATAGTAACGCTTCACATATTTCTCAGCTTCTTCAATTGCTTTCTTTTCATCGTCTTTCGTTCCGAAGCTAAATAAAGTTCTTGAAACAGCAGCACGCATTCCACTCCTTGATACCGTTTCCATAATTGCATCTTGGTCTACTCCAATAGGATTAAACATATCAGAGAATGATGTTGTACCACTTTTCACCATTTCAAGTAATCCTAATTCCGTGCTAGCGACCGCAAGCTCTGGCGTAAACTGACTTTCAAGTGGCCAAATTCTCGTCTCAAGCCATGGCTGCAATAACATATCATCTCCGATACCTCTCAAAAGGCTCATAACAACATGTGTATGTGTATTGACAAGCCCTGGTAAAACCCACTTTCCTTTCATGTCAATTACTTCATCTACTTCAAAATCGTTAGCGAATTCTCCGCTATTTATATCTATAATTTGATCATTTTCTACAATGATATATCCATTTTCTATCACTTCATTTTGTTCATTCATCGTTGCAATTGTAGCGTTTACATAAGTTGTTTTCAAAAGTATTTCCCCTTTCAACTCTATGAAGTTCCCTTTAATTAGTTACCACCATTATAGTAACTTATTGAAGATTAAGAGTCAAAAGATAATTTTAATTCTTTCGTTGTCTTTTCCTTCAAAATGCTATATTGTTTTTCATTTGTATCTGCAAATGCTTCTTCACGGCTCGACTTCATGTCCATATAGTTTAATGTTTCATGAAATTGGGTCCTAGTAAAATCATACCTTTTCCCATCTACTTTATTGTAGAAATGCCATACTTCACCTATCTTCGTCTTTATTATCTCTCCCCCGCACAATTCTTGGACAATAAGGGCCGTTACACCACATTGTCCCTTTGCTGGGCTTTCGCTAGTCCACTTAGAACTCGTTTCTATTGACCAAGATTTTCTTAATGCTTCATATAGTTGTTTAATCTTTATGCTATCCATATTCAGCATCTCCTGACATTAGCAATTTCACACATCATATTATAAAAGCGGTAAAAGGCAATTTTTAAAAATTATTACTATTTGTAACACCGTTCAATATATTGAACGGTGTTACAAATGATTTAATTCACCTTTGCTCCATAACATCTCGCAACTGCAACCGCCTGCGCTATATCTAATTTCACGTTTTTTAAATCAAAAGCTTTAAAATCAACTCTATCAACTACAGCTCCTCTTAAATCCGCCCCACTAAGTTTCACCTTACCTAATTGTGCGCCCGTTAAATCCGCTTCACGCAAATCTGCTTTTTCTAAATTACATTCATATAGGTCAGCTTCAATTAAACGAATACCCTTTAACATTTGTTTACTTAAGTTCGCAAACCTTAAATTCGTATATGACCAATCGCCTGATATAATTGTTATTCCGTCTAAATTCGCCTCTTCGAAATCCGAACCAGTCATTTTACATTCTTCAAACTTAGATACAAATAAATTCGCACCAAAAAACCTACAATTAGCAAACGTAGTTCCTTGATGGATAGAAGCATTAAAAAGAGTACCAGTAAAATCACATTCTATGAAATTACAATTTTTAGTAAAAACTTCTGATGCATCTATCCCTCTAAAACGGCATTTTGTGAAGGTACAATTTTTCAATTCCTCGTCTTTTATCCAGACATCTTGAAAATCTATTTCTACATATTCTTTATTTACAAATTCACTCATAATCAATCCTCCAATTTTTCAAAAAACCTCACTTCAGCATGAAGTGAGGTTTCTTCTTATACAATATGCTCATCTAACCATGAAATCAAATCTTGAAATACATCTTCTCTATTCACTTCATGGAACATTTCATGTCTACCATTTTCATATAAACGAAGTGTTACATCTTTCACACCACATTTTTTATAGTTTTCGTATACTTCTTTTACACCTTTCCCCATATCCCCAACAGGATCACAATCACCAGAGAATATATGTATTGGAAGATTTTTTGGTGTCTTCTTGTATTCTTCTATTTTATTTACTTCTAGAACTCCATGAAACAATTCTCGGTAAAAACTAGTCGTGCAAATGAATCCACATAACGGATCCGCAATATACTTATCAACTTGATGAATATCTGAAGATAACCAATCAAATTTCGTGCGATTTGGCTTAAAGTGTGAGTTGAAGTTTCCGAAAGATAAGAAGTTCAGCATCGGACTTTTCGTTTTCTTTCCGCGAAGTTTCATCTCAATTGTCGCTACTTTATGACCGATACTTCCTAAAAGCCCTGGATTTCCACCAGTTCCTGAAATAAGGAATCCATCATATAATTCACCTTTAAGTTGTACAGCACGTCTTGATAAAAAAGAACCCATACTATGTCCAAGTAAAAATAACGGGCATGTCTGCTCTTCTTTTATCATTTCCGAAACAAAGATAACATCAGACACAGCCTGATTCCAACCTACATTTGGTTCAAAATGACCATAGTCTTCTTCCCTTTTCACTGTTTTTCCATGCCCTTTATGATCATGAGCATAAACACCATATCCTGCTTCTAATAAAGCATCAATAAATTCTGTATAAACACCTGCATGTTCTGTCATACCATGTGCAATTTGAACAATTCCCCGCGGATTTCCTTCTGGTAACCATTTACGCAAGTAAATTTCCGATTTATCCAATGCCGTAACGAAATTTTCCTGTATGCTCATTCCGACAGCCTCCAAATCTATTATGTATATCTTTTTTTATAATGAATAAACATTCATTATTCTTATTATGTATTATATGCAATTGCTTTCATTATGACAAATGATCTATTTTTCCGATTACATATTAAACTATTATCTTGACGAATTTAAAATAAAATTATATAGTTACTTACATAAAGTAATCAATATATTTTTAGGAGGTTTTAATCATGATGCCCTCACTATTTTTAGCACATGGATCACCTATGCTTGCTATTCAAGATACAGACTATACACGCTTTTTAAAGACACTTGGAGAAACATATAAACCGAAAGCTATTGTTATTTTTACCGCTCACTGGGAAAGTGAAGTATTAACGATCTCCTCTTCAGATGAAGTATATGAAACAATTTATGACTTTGGAGGTTTTCCTCCTGAGTTATACGAAATCAAATATCATGCGAAAGGCTCTTCTAGCATTGCGTCTATGCTAGAAACAAAATTTAAAAACAAAGGCATTCCAGTCCATCATAATATGACGAGAGGTTTAGATCATGGCTCATGGACACTCCTGCATCGTATGTACCCAGAAGCCAATATTCCTGTCGTACAAATATCAGTAAATCCATTCCTTCCTGCAAAAGAACAATTTGAAATTGGAGAAGCACTAAAAGGACTTGGACAAGAAGATATTTTAGTAATCGGCAGCGGAGTTACTGTTCATAATTTACGAGCATTAAAATGGAATGAAACAACTCCGGAACAATGGGCGATTGAATTTGATGATTGGATTATAAATCATATGCATACTAGCGATAAAGATGCATTGTTTAACTGGGAAAGAAATGCTCCTCATGCACAATTAGCTGTACCAAGAGCGGAACATTTTGTTCCTCTATTTATCGCGATGGGTAGTGGTGAGAACGACGGTACGGTCATTCACCGTAGCTACGAGCTTGGTACATTAAGTTATCTTTGCCTTCAATTTTAATGAAAAAGGATGAAGCAATATTGCTTCATCCTTTTTCTGTTTTTCATTCACATAGTTAACTAACTTCCAAATGTCGTTTCTCTGATACCTCTTCGTTCTTACTATGAAAATAAACCCAAATGCACGCAATAAATAATAGTGATGATGTAGAGAAGAAAACATATTGGAAGCCTGCATGAGCTGCAATTTGTCCACCAAGTACTGGCCCAATCATATTTCCTAAAAACTGAAACGATTGATTATATCCAAATATTCGTCCCGTTACATGGGTTGGCGTATGTTGTTTTAGTAGAGTTTGTACGGAAGGTAATAATCCTGCTTGTGCAATACCTAATAAAAAGCGAAGAATTAATAGTTGCCAAGCTGAGGTTACAAATGCTTGCGGAATAAAAATAATTCCTGCAGCAAACAACGCTACAACTAACGTTTTTTGAGGTCCAATATGATCTGATAATCTTCCTAGCTTAGGAGCTGCTAAAATTACTGCTAATCCTGTCGCAGACATGACTGCACCTGCAAGCATTTCAATATGATCTGTTCCTGGTCCTGCCAAATGCTTTACGTACAACGTAATAATAGGTTGAATCGACATATTTGCAAGCTGAATAATAAACGTTGCTACAAATAAACTTATTATTAAATGTTTTGCAGGGACCATCGTCCATACTTTCTTCGGCTGTGCCTTTTTTTCTTTAGCAGAATGTTTCTCCTCATGTAAGAAGAAAAAGACGATAAGAAAGGAAAGGAATAAGAAAGCTCCTGTAACTAGAAAAACATGGCGCATTCCAATTAACTCTGACAAATAACCTCCGAGTATCGGCCCAAGTAATGAACCGCTCACGCCTCCAGTTGAAATTGTAGAAATTGCCCAACCTGAATGTTCTTGCGGAGTTTCTGCAGCAATAAGTGTCATCGCTGTAGAAAGGAAACCTGATACCGATCCCATTAAAAATCGAAGTGCGACTAATTGATACACATCTGTCACAAACCCCATAAGCGTCATAATTATCGCCATACCAAGGCTAGCACGTATAAGCATCAATTTCCGTCCATGTATATCACCGAGCTTTCCCCATATCGGTGATACAATCGCACCCATTAAAAATGTTACACCAAATGCAAGTCCCGACCACTGTGCAATACTAGCAGTGCCGGTCACCCCTAATTCCTCAATATAAAAAGATAAAAAAGGAATTACTAAACTCATACCGGCTGCAGTGGTAAAACAACCTAGCCAACAAATCATTAAATTTCGTTTCCAGCTGGCCATTTTCACACCTTCTTTCATTAGATACCCATTCTACACCGTTTCCTGGAAAAAGTTTAGTAATTTGCTTTATACATAATAAAACTCTATCCCTTTGCATTCTTTGCAAAGGGATAGAGTTAATTATCTCCTATGGGTATTAAACGTGCATTACAGCATCGCTCGTAAAACTCAATCGGACCTGCTTGTCCTATAATTGCATACTCATATCCGCTTTTCTTCATGTTATATAAACAATGATTCAATAACGTCTTCCCAACACCGTTCACACGATTATGTTTCGCTGTACCCATCGGGCCAAACAACCCTTTCTTTCCTCTCACAACATCATAACAAGCGAAACCAATGATTTCTCCTCCTTGTTCAGCAATAAATATAGGTAACTCTTCTTTATATGTCCGAAATCCATAATCTAAAGATTTTAACCAACGCTCACCAAATTCATCCTTAACAAAACGTGCCAACTTTTCAAAATCAGAAGAGATCGCTTTTCTAATATTACAGCTTAAACTATTACAAATAGGATCAAATATTGTTAATGCAACCGTCAAGTCTCTTGGTTCAGATGTAATTTGCAACAGATCTTTTTTCATCTTTTCACTTATAACCTTATCAATAACTGTATCCCCTTGAAAAATTGCATATAAAACATGCCCTTCATTTATTACTATTTGCTGAAAACGTTCCATCCGTTTCTTCGCTACTTGTAAAACTTCTATCGTCTTATTTGAAACTTTAAACTCCCCAACATTTATGTATTCTATTTCATTTGCATAATATTGTTGGAGTAACGATATCTTTGCTAAAAAACCCATACCCACCGTGTGAAATAAATACATATGTAACTCCGCGCAAACTCCAGTACCTTCCTTACAAGCTCCTATAAATAGATGAACTGGATGGATAATACCTTTACTACACTCAGCCTCTTCTGCTGCAATCTCCAATATTTTATATGCACGTTTTGTAAATTGGAATTCCATCATCTATATCCCTTCCCCTAATGACTTATTATCAAACCATAACCGTATATAATAGAAACAATTACTCCAACCATTAATATGCCTGGAAGTAAATTTGCCACTTTAATTTTAATAAATCCAAGTAAGTTTAATCCGATTGCGAATATCATAATACCGCCAGTAGCCGTCATTTCCACTATAAATTGATTCATTAATTCTTTTGGAACAAAACTATTAATTTGTGTTGCAAAAACTGCAATACCTCCCTCATATAAAATCACTGGAATCGCTGAAAATACTACGCCAATTCCTAGAGTTGTCGTTAATATAATAGAAATGAATCCATCGATAATCGCCTTTGTAAATAAAATATCATGATTTCCGCGAATCCCACTGTCCAATGCACCAAGTATCCCCATCGCTCCGATTGCAAAAATAAGCGTGGCTGTTACAAAGCCTTCTGATATGCTCCCTTTCCCTTTCGATCCAACTTTATTTTCTAGCCAATCCCCTAACAGTTTTAACCTTTCTTCTAATTGTAGCCATTCTCCGATTACCGTACCAATAACTAAACTTAGTATGACAACAAGAAAATTTTCATTTTTTAATGCCATTTGAAGTCCAAGTACAGTAACCGCTAAACCAATTGCATGCATAATTGTTCCTTTCATACTTTCTGGAATCGCACTAAATAATTTACCAAGTAAAGTACCAAATATAATACAAATCCCATTTACAACTGCTCCTAATATAACCATTTCTCATTCTTCACCCTTCGAATTCTTTATTTCTATATTTTGGTTTATACATTGATTTACAGGTTACCTATATGTTAACGTAATATTGTGAATATTAACAAACGTTTTTCACTACATAACCCGCTATTTTTTTGTAACTATACAAAGACCGATTGCCTTTAGTAGATTCATTGTTAATCTAATTGCGGGATAAACTCAAAAGGGAAGGTATTTATGAAAACTTTACTAAAACGATTTCTGTTAATAGCCTTTTTCATTACACCAATTGTTTTATTAATCAACTACTCTTTTATTTCAAAAGCGAAAGACAAACCTGATATGCAAAACAAATCTAGTAAAACAGCTTCAAAAAGCGAAAAGAAAACCGAAGACCCTGAAATCACACTCACCTTCTCTGGTGATACAATGTTCGATTGGCAATTACGTCCCGTAATCGAAAAAAATGGGGCTGATTATCCATTCCAACACGTAAAAGAAGAAATAACGAAAGCTGATATTTCTTTTGTTAATTTAGAGTCAGCATTTACAACGAGAGAAAAAAAAGTACCTGGGCAACAATTTTGGATTAAAAGTGATCCATCCACACTACAAGCCATTAAAAACACCGGATATGACATCGTGAACGTTGGCAATAACCATACGCTTGATTATGGGCAAGATGGACTACTAGACACCATTTCTCACGTCGAAAAATTAAAACTACCTTACACTGGAGCGGGAAAAAATGCTGAAGATGCTTATACTGCTCGTGAACTAACTGTAAAAGGAAAAAAGTTTAAATTTCTTTCCTTCGTACGCTTTATGCCCAACTTTAATTGGGTAGCTGGTGACAATAAACCCGGCGTTGCAAACGGATATGACCTAGATCTTGTAACAAAAACGATTCAAGAGCAAAAGAAAGATGCTGATTATGTAATCGTCTATATGCATTGGGGCGTCGAAAAATCTAATCGTCCAATAGAATACCAGGAACAATATGTTCCGAAAATGGTAGAGGCGGGTGCTGATGCAATCGTTGGAAGTCACCCGCATTGGTTACAAGGATTTGAGTATTACAATAAAGTTCCTATCGCATACTCGTTAGGAAACTTTTTATTCCCGAATTATGTAAATGGAAAGAGTGCCGAAACAGGCGTATTAACTTTAACCTTTAAAGGTAAGGATGTCCAAATGTCATTCAATCCTTACATCATTCGCAACAACCAAGTTTCTCCTGTAAATGAAGAAGAAAAGAAAAAAGCACTGCAATATTTACAAACGGTTTCAACTGATGTAGAAATTGATGATACTGGGAAAATAATAAACAAACGCAACTAAACAGCACGAAATTCATTTCTCTGTAACATACATTACGGGATAGGTGATGAATATGCTGAAAAACTTATTAGAAAATATAAGTCTGTTAGAAAACGTGTATAAAATATCTATAGCGATCCTGCTTTTATGTTCATTTTTTTCTGTTAGACTTCTAAGAAAAATAAAGCGAGAGAGCAAACTTACTCCCTTTGAATTTACAATGTATGTAATCATTCGTATTGCAATACTTTTTTGGTTAACTAGCTTTATCCTTCTTGAATATGGAGCGTATTTCGTTTAACTTTCAAAGAATAAAAAAGATAGAACAAGCAGGATTTCCCTCCTGTATCTATCTTTTTTATTTCAAGTAGAATTGTATGTTAACTCTTTTCTTTTATTAAATAAGTAAATCAAACAGCACAGGATTTTTATTAAGCTCCACGAATTGAATGTTATTTTCTTGAAAACGAGTAATTAAAGCTTCATAGTCTTCCTTATGCTTTAATTCTACCCCCACTAAAGCTGGACCATTTTCTTTATTATGTTTCTTAATATACTCAAAGCGAGTAATATCATCTTCCGGTCCTAATCCTTTATCAAGAAACTCTCGTAGTGCTCCTGAACGTTGCGGAAATTCAATGATGAAATAGTGCTTTAATCCTTCATGAATAAGGGATCGTTCTTTCATTTCTTGCATTCTATCAATATCATTATTTCCACCACTTAACGTGCATACAACTGTTTTTCCCTTTATTTCATCTCTGTATAGATCAAGTGCCGCAATAGAAAGCGCACCAGCTGGCTCTGCTACAATTGCATTTTTCTTATACAGTTCTAAAATCGTCGTACAAACCTTTCCCTCTGGTACTAAAACTATGTCATCAATTACATCTTTACATGTTTCAAAAGTTAACTTTCCTACCTTCTTAACAGCTGCTCCATCAACAAAACTATCAATCTTTTTTAATGCAACATTTTCATTTTGAAGAAAAGCTTCTTTCATAGATGCAGCTCCCATCGGTTCTACACCGATTACCTTTGTAGTAGGACTAACCCCCTTTACATATGTACCAATACCAGATGCTAATCCACCACCGCCAATTGCTGTAAATATATAATCAACTGGTTTCTCCATATCATGCATAATTTCAACAGCGACTGTTCCTTGACCAGCAACGACATACGGATCATCAAACGGATGTACAAATGTCATCCTATTGTCTACACAATAGCGCTGCGCCTCTTGGAAAGAACTATCAAATGTATCACCAACTAATACAATGTCTGCGAAATCACCACCGAAAAATTCAACTTGTGATACTTTTTGCTTAGGTGTCGTTGTCGGCATGAAAATTTTTGACGGAATCTTCAATAAATTACACGTATAAGCAACTCCTTGTGCATGATTACCAGCACTTGCACAAACAACACCATTTTGTAACTTTTCTTTCGGTAAACTTTGAATTAAATTATACGCACCACGAATTTTGAAAGAACGAATAACTTGTAAATCTTCTCGCTTAACATATACGTCACATTCATATTTCTCAGATAAAACTGAATCTCGTTGTAACGGTGTTTTAATAACGATATCTTTCATGCAATTATGAGCCATTAAGATATCTTCAATTTTCACTCTCTCCTTTACATTTTGCACCATTTTATATCATCCTTATCTCTTTTTATATTGGCTCAATCAAAATTCGGGATTTTCAGAACTGCACCTGTATTCGCCGATGTTACCATTTGTGCATAACGTCCAAGCCACCCAGTTTTCACTTTTGGTTCTGGTCGTTTCCATCCTTTTTTACGCTTCTCTAATTCCTCATCACTAACTCTCACTTCTAACAAGCGTTCCTCAACATCGATACATACAATATCTCCTTGTTCAAGAAGTGCAATCGTTCCGCCAGCAGCTGCTTCTGGTGAAATATGCCCTACTGAAATACCACGTGAAGCACCAGAGAAGCGACCATCAGTTAAAAGTGCAACATCTGCTCCTAATCCCATACCAGCAATTGCTGATGTTGGTGCTAACATTTCCGGCATACCTGGCCCGCCTCTTGGCCCTTCATAACGAATAACAACTACATCTCCTTTCTTAACTTTTCCAAGCATAATACCGGCAAGCGCCTCATCTTGTGAATTAAAAATAACACAAGGTCCTTCAAATCGTTTTACTTCTGTTGCTCCGCTTTTAATAACCGCTCCGTCTTTCGCAAGGTTTCCTTTTAATATACGTAATCCTCCTTCTTCACTATGAGGATTTTCTAGAGAATGAATAACTTCCTTATCTTGAATCTCTGCATGAGCAATGTTTTCTCTTAATGTTTGCCCAGTAACAGTTATACGATCAAGGTGAAGTACCCCTTCTTTTCGGCTCATCTCTTTCAAAATTGCACTAATCCCGCCTGCGCGATCGATATCTTCCATATGCCAATTAGAAGCTGGACTTACTTTACATAAATGCGGTACACGCCTTGAAACTGCATCAATGCGGTTCATATCGTAATCTAACCCCGCCTCTTGTGCGAGTGCTAACGTGTGTAATACTGTATTCGTTGATCCACCCATCGCCATATCAAGTGCAAACGCATCATCAATTGCTTCTTCTGTTACAATGTCGCGTGGTTTAATATCTCTTTCAATTAAAATTTTTAATTTTTCTGCTGCTTGTTTAATTAACTCCTCACGTCTTGGATCAATCGCTAAAATACTCCCGTTACCAGGAAGAGCTAAACCTAACACTTCACATAAACAGTTCATAGAGTTCGCTGTAAACATACCGGAACAAGAACCACAAGATGGACAGCCATGATCTTCAATATCCTTTAATTCTTCTTCTGAAATTTTTCCAGATTGGTAGGCTCCTACCCCTTCAAAAACAGAACTTAAATCGACAACTTCCCCTTTAGATGTTTTCCCAGCGGCCATCGGTCCACCTGAAACAAAAACAGTTGGAATGTTTATTCGAAGTGCAGCCATCATCATACCTGGTGTAATTTTGTCACAGTTTGGAATACAAATCATTCCGTCAAACCAGTGTGCATTTACAACCGTTTCTACTGAATCTGCAATGATTTCACGACTCGGAAGCGAATAACGCATACCGATATGACCCATCGCAATACCATCATCTACTCCAATTGTATTGAATTCGAATGGCACCATGCCTGCTGCACGAACGGCTTCTTTTACAAGTTTCCCAAACTCGTTCAAGTGCTTATGCCCTGGAATAATTTCAATAAAAGAATTACAAATCGCAATAAACGGTTTATCAAAATCCTCATCTTTCAAACCAGTTGCTTTTAATAAACTACGATGCGGAGCTTTATCAAAACCTTTTTTAATCATGTCACTTCTCATCTTGTCAAATCCCCTCTTACATATTTTTCACTTATACTCTCTTAATCTATTTCTTTACTAATTCTTTCGGTGCATGAATCCAGCTCATCATTTCACGAAGCTCTGCTCCTACTTTTTCTAGCTGATGATTTTGTTCTGCTTTTTTCATCGCATTATACGTTGGACGCCCTGCTTGATTTTCTAAAATCCATTTCTTCGCAAATTCACCTTGCTGAATTTCTGCAAGAACACGTTTCATTTCCTTCTTCGTTTCATCTGTAACAATTCTTGATCCTGTTACATAATCTCCAAACTCTGCCGTATCTGAAATAGAATGACGCATGTTCGTTAAACCACCTTCGTACATTAAATCAACAATTAACTTTAATTCATGCAAACATTCAAAGTATGCAATTTCAGGACGATATCCACCTTCCGTTAACGTTTCGAACCCAGCTTTCACAAGTGCTGTTACTCCTCCGCAAAGCACTGCTTGCTCACCGAATAAGTCTGTCTCTGTTTCTTCTTGGAATGTCGTTTCAATTACCCCTGCACGTGTACAACCTACACCTTTTGCATACGCTAATGCTACATGTAGTGCTGTTCCCGTTGCATCTTGATGCACTGCGACTAATGCTGGGACACCATTTCCTTCTTGGAATACACGGCGAACGAGATGACCTGGACTTTTCGGCGCGACCATCGCTACATCTACGTAACTTGGCGGATTAATTTGCCCGAAGTGAATATTAAAACCATGTGAGAAAAATAACATTTGTCCTTCACGAAGATTCTCTTCTACTTCTGTTTTATATACATACGCTTGTTGTTCATCCGGCAATAACATTTGTACAACTTGTGCGATTCGAACCGCTTCTGAAACAGACATTACTTCAAATCCATCAGCTTTTGCTACTTCATATGACTTACCAGGGCGAACACCAACTACAACTTCCACACCAGAATCACGTAAATTTTGTGCTTGGGCATGACCTTGAGATCCATATCCGACTACCGCAACTGTTTTCCCTTTTAATAGCTCTAAATTTGCATCTTTCTCATAATAAGTTTTCATATTCCATACACTCCTTATAATTTATTTACTTGCAATACATTGATTAATTTTTTCAACTGACTGACAAGTAACGTTGCTTCATTTTCAGTACAAACTGCTGTTAGTTTCATTTCAGAAACACCACTTGTATCTCTTTCGTTTAAATTTAAAGATGAAATATAATAACCACGCCGAGCAAAAATTCCACTTATACGTAATAAGACGCTCGGATCATTATGAATAACTAATGAAAAAGTATGACTCATTCTTCCCACCTCTTCATAATCATTTCGTTATTCCCTTTGTTTGGCGGAACCATCGGAAAGACGTTCTCACCTTCTTCTACACAAAAGTCAACTACGACAGGACCTTCATGAGAAAATGCTTCTAACATTACCTTTTTCGCCTCAAACGAATTTGTTGCTCTTAGCCCTTTTACACCGTAAGCTTCTGCTACTTTCACAAAATCTGGTGACCCAATTCTCGATTCCGACAAACGGTTTTCATAAAACATTTCTTGCCATTGCCTTACCATTCCTAAAAATTTGTTGTTTATGATGAATACTTTGACAGGAATATTATTTTCAGCAATTGTTTGCAGCTCTTGAATGTTCATTTGGAAAGAAGCATCACCAGCAATACAGATGACAAGTTCTTCTTCTTTTGCAAGCTGAGCACCAATTGCTGCTGGAAAACCAAATCCCATCGTCCCTAATCCCCCTGATGTTAGAAAAGTACGTGGTTTTCTCGCTTTATAAAAGTGAGCAGCCCACATTTGATGCTGTCCTACCTCTGTCGTGACAATCGCATCACCATTCGTTAATTCACTTACTAAGTTGATAACATGCTGTGGTTTTAACTCAAATTCTTTTTGCTTATATGAAAGTGGATATTCTTCTTGCCATTTCTTCACTTTCTGAAGCCATTCATCTGTTTGTGTATAAATAGACATATGTAACAGCATATATAGTGCCTTTTTCACATCACCAACAATCGGATGCTCTACAGTTACATTTTTATGGAACTCAGAAGGATCAATATCAATATGTACTTTTTTCGAATGCGGAGAAAAAAGTTCTAATTTTCCTGTTACACGATCATCGAAACGAACACCTAACGCCAGTAATAAGTCACATTCTGTTACTGCCATATTTGCAGCGTACGTTCCATGCATACCGAGCATTCCTAAAAACAACGGATCTCCCGGCGGATATGCACCCAGTCCCATTAAAGTTGAAACGACTGGAATACGATTCTCCCTCGCAAACTTGATGAGTTCTTCAGATCCACCTGAATGAATGACGCCTCCCCCGATATAAAGGAGTGGGCGTTTTGCTTTTGAAATTGATTTTGCTACCTCTCTCAGTTTCAAACTGTCTGGCAAAGGTTCTGGTTTATATCCTGGAATCTCCACTTCTTCATTAAAGAAACTTGTTACATTTGCATTTTGAACATCTTTTGGAATATCGATTAATACCGGTCCTGGCCGCCCGCTTTCGGCGATGTAAAAAGCTTCTTGCACAGTTCGTGATAAATGATTTACATCACGAACTTGGTAATTATGCTTCGTAACAGGTACTGTAATTCCGACAACATCCGCTTCTTGAAATCCGTCTTTACCAATTAAAGGCGTTGCAACTTGCCCTGTAATGACAACTAAAGGAATCGAATCCATATAAGCATCTGCTAAACCCGTAACTAAATTCGTCGCCCCTGGGCCAGAGGTAGCAAAGACTACCCCAACCTTTCCAGAAGCTCTCGCATATCCTTCCGCTGCATGAATTGCAGCTTGTTTATGACGAGTTAACACGTGCTTTAAACCACTTTCGTATAACGCATCGTATATTGGTAAAATCGCTCCGCCCGGATAACCGAAAACGGTCGTTACACCTAATTTCTTCAAACATTGAATAACGTGTCCAGCACCTGTAGTTTCTTCACTCTGCAGTTCATCACATGCTGTATACTGTTCCTCCATTTCAATTAACTCCTCTCCCTATTTACGCTAAACTTTCCGCCAATCCTGGAACACGTACTCCTCTTTCTCTCGTTAATTTTTTAAATTCTTCGGTTAATCTTTTTGTTACATCTCCTGGTTTTCCATCTCCAATTTCTCTTGAATCTACTTTCACTACAGGAATTAGTTCCGCTGCAGTTCCTGTTAAAAACACTTCATCTGCTACATATACGTCATGGCGAGTGAATGGCCTTTCCTCACACGGAATATTAAGTCGCTCACATAACTCAATCACACTATTTCTCGTAATACCTTCTAGCGCCCCTAAGTACGAAGGAGGTGTTAACACTTTTCCATCTTTCACAATGAAAACATTATCTCCAGACCCTTCACAAACATATCCTTGTTGGTTGAGCATAAGTGCCTCAAGTACACCTGCTTGTGCGGCTTCAATTTTCACAAGTACGTTATTTAAATAGTTCAGTGACTTAATACGTGGGTCTAATGCATCTGGTGTATTACGTCTTGATGCAACAGATACAACGCTTAGTCCATTATCATAAAATTCCTGCGGGAATAACTTTAATTGCTCTGCAATAATAATTACGCTCGGTTTCACACAACTTCTCGGATCAAGTCCTAAGTCACCTTTTCCTCTTGAAACAATTAATCTAATGTAGGCATCCGCGTATTCATTTTTTTGCAATGTTTGTAAAACTGCTTCTTCCATTTCGTCAACCGTCATTGGAATTGTAAGTAAAATAGATTTCGCCGATTCATATAATCGTTTCACATGTTCTTTTAAACAAAATACATTTCCTCCGTAACTACGAATCCCTTCAAATACACCGTCCCCGTATAAAAAGCCGTGATCATATACTGAAACAACTGCCTTTTCTTTTTCTACAAATTCCCCATTCATGTAAATGTACTGGTTTCCCATCTCACATCGCTCCTCTTTTTTCTCTCTATTTTTGCAACCTATTTCTATATCGATTGCTGAGATGAGTATTTTTAACAGAATATTCAGTATACTAATCTTAAAAATATACTCGTCTCAACAATCGATTACTTACACACTTGTAGCAATCCATTGCTGAGACGAGAGACTCGTGGTACCACTCAGCTTCCTTACACTTCTCACGAAATATAAGCTCTGCAAGTCCAATTAGACTTTTGTTTTTCTATCGGAAACAACTCCGCTACTTTTTACTAACTTCAAAAGCAGTGCTCCGAGGTGATTTTCAATGATTCAATTGTTACCACCCTCACAGCCTTTGGGCGGCTCTCTGAAACAATCTTTATCATTTACTCTCCTCTTCCTCGCATTCTTTTATTCTATTTTTTAAAATAAAAACTCTCGCCTCAGCAATCAACTACTACAAATTAGTAGCTTTGATTGCTGAGGCGAGAGTTTCGCGTTACCACTCAGCTTCCTTATACTTCTCACGAAATATAAGCTTCATAGGTCCAATCAGACCTCCGTCCTTTTACCGGAGACGATGCCGCCGCCCTCTACTCAGTTTCCCTTTCGCAAGCGATGCTCCGAGGTGATCTTCAATGATTCGATTGCTACTACTCTCACAGCCTAGGAGTAGCTCTCTGAAACGACCATAATCATCTACTTTCCTCTTCTTTGCATATACAACATATAAAATCAGAAAATTCTTAATTAACTTTTATTTGTTACACGTATTATAGGACGCGGTTCTTTTCATTGTCAACATGTTTTTAGAAAAAAATTAAAATTCATTCTATTTACTAGAAATCTATTTATTTTTTCTCAAAACAAAATCGGAATGAACTTCTTACACATACTCATATATTACTTAAGTATGTTCGCGTTACTACATAAAGAAAAACAACTTAAAAACATATAAAGTGAACCTTTAATCAGTGGGGGTTTTGTCCATCTCCCACTGATTATTAGCCCTCACCAATCGGGCTTTTACGGGCAGCCCGACTCCCACCTAACTTCCTCGCATTTGCCGAATTTCAAGGTGGGAGTCTTACTGCACGGCAAATAGCGGGATAAAATTTATGAGGAGATGAGAAAACTATGTTAAAAGGTAAAATAGCATTAGTTACAGGAGCAAGCCGAGGAATTGGACGTGCTATCGCAAAACGGTTAGCAAACGACGGTGCATTAGTTGCTGTTCATTATGGAAATCGAAAAGAAGATGCTGAAGAAACTGTTCATGAAATTCAATCAAATGGCGGATCAGCTTTTTCTATCGGTGCAAATCTTGAATCTTTACACGGTGTAGACAACCTTTATATTTCTTTAGATAACGAATTACAAAAAAGAACTGGTGGAACACAATTTGATATTTTAATAAACAACGCTGGAATCGGTCCTGGTGCTTTTATTGAAGAAACGACTGAACAATTTTTTGATAGAATGGTTTCAGTAAATGCAAAAGCACCATTCTTTATCATTCAACAAGCACTACCACGTTTACGTGATAATAGCCGAATTATTAATATTTCATCAGCTGCCACCCGCATTTCTTTGCCTGATTTCGTTGCATATAGTATGACGAAAGGTGCAATTAACACGATGACTTTCACGCTTGCAAAACAACTCGGAGCACGAGGAATAACAGTAAATGCAATACTTCCAGGCTTTATTAAAACAGATATGAACGCAGAACTATTGAGCGATCCAATGATGAAACAGTACGCTACTACTATTTCCGCCTTCAATCGCTTAGGTGAAGTAGAAGATATTGCCGATACTGCTGCTTTTCTTGCTTCTCCAGACAGCCGCTGGGTTACTGGACAATTAATTGATGTTAGCGGAGGATCTTGTTTATAAAAAACATATATTCTCAAATCTTTTTTATTGCGCAATAAAACATTTTATATAATACTGTATAAAACATATATATTTAGGAGGATTACAGCAATGTCTGAAAAAACATACGAACTCGCAACCTTCGCAGGCGGTTGTTTTTGGTGCATGGTAAAACCATTTGATGAGCTTCCCGGTATTCAAAAAGTACTTTCCGGCTATGCAGGTGGTCATGTAGAAAACCCAACATACGAACAAGTAAAGACTGGAACATCTGGACATTTAGAAGTTGTACAAATTACATTCGATCCTTCTATTTTTCCTTATCAAAAATTACTAGATTTATATTGGCCACAAATTGATCCAACTGATGACGGCGGACAATTTTTCGATCGTGGTCCATCTTACCGCACAGCAATTTTTTATCATAATGAAACACAAAAAGAGCTTGCAGAAAAATCAAAGCAAACTCTAGCAGAAAGCGGTATATTTAAAGGTCCTATTGTGACTGAAATCCGCTCAGCTGCATCTTTTTATGAAGCAGAGGAATACCACCAACATTTCTATAAAAAGAATCCAGAGAAATATGCTACTGAGCAAAAAGAATCTGGCCGTGAAGACTTTATAAAAGAAAATTGGCAAAAATAATAATAAAAATGCATCGTACCTTTTAAGTACGATGCATTTTTATCTTTGAAAAAAGTACCATACAATGATGAGAACAACCGCTGTTAATGTCCAAAGTGCTATCTTGTTTTTTAATCTATTCTTTTTCTTCGTCATTTCATTCCCTCCCTATAACTATTAAGCATATTCAAGATTTCCTTTGTTTGATTGTCCACTTGATGAATGTGAATAAATCCGTACAAATTCTTATAGCAAGACAGCCAATTATTCCGATTAACAATCGCGATTTATTAGAAATTAAACATTCTTATTACCCATCAACAAATATTTAGATTAACAAAATATTTGGATCGGGCAATCGGATACCGTGCCAGCTGTCTACATCGCATTGGCCATATTCGTTATCACCCACCGCTACCACCGTGCCGTCTGATTTAAGACCGACTGTATGGACACAACCCGCCGCTATCGCTACAATATCGCGCCAATCACTTACATCACATTGACCATTTTTATTATTACCCACAGCCGTCACTATGCCGTCTGATTTAAGACCAATTGTATGATTACTCCCTACCGCTATCGCCACAATATCGCGCCAATCGCTTACATCACATTGATCATGTTTATTATTACCCACAGCCGTCACCATACCGTCAGATTTAAGACCAACTGTATGAAGATATCCCGCCGCTATCGCCACAATATCACGCCAGCTACTTACATTGCATTGGCCATATCGATTATTACCCACAGTCGTCACAGTTCCGTCCAATTTAAGACCGACTGTATGCCAGTCACCCACCGCGACCGCCACAATATCTCTCCAGCCGCTTATATTGCATTCTTCTTCTTTATTTCGCCCCACCGCTATTACCGTGCCATCCGGTTTAAGGCCAATAGTACGACGCCATCCCGCCGCAACCGATACAATATTATGCCAGTCTTTTACATCGCATTGATCATGCTTATTCCACCCCACCGCTTCCACAGTATTATCACTTTTAAGAGCGATTGTATGAGCGTTCCCAGTGTTCGTCGCCATATGAACATTGCCCGCAGCGACTGCTTCCATATCACACCAGCTGCTTACATTGCATTCACCTTCTTTATTTCGCCCCACTGCTACAACCGCGCCATCCGATTTAAGTGCAACAGTATGACCACGCCCCGCTGCTATCGTATCTTTAGGCCACCGTTTCATTTTTAATATCTCTTCTTTCGGTGAAATGTAATTCATGTTTTACCTCCTTGTATATAAGCAACCATATCAAAATAAATATTTTCATCAAATTTTATTATAAATGATCTGACTTTTTATAAATCTACATCTACGAAAAAGACTACTATTACTTCTTTAAAAAAATAAAAACCTCCAGTTTAAATACTAGAGGTTCCTTCTTTATTTCTTCAATCGTTCAATAAAATCGTTCAATTTATCAAGTGATTTCATATTCTGATTACAAGCTACACCATCTTTGCAAATATAGTTTCCCTTTTTCACGAAAGTTCCTGGTATATTACCTTTAATTTCAACTAAAAACATCCCTACTTCTTCATGTCCATGACATAATGAACAAATGCTCTTTTTATTTAAACTTTGGAACGTCCCTTGCAGACCAACAAACTTATTTTTATCATTTTTCGCTATAATAAATTTCCTGCTTGACCCTTTATCAATCCAGCTTAAATAAGATAATTCTTTCATGTCCAGTTCTTCCATATCAGGGAGCTTTAATTTTTTCGCTTTAGGAAATAATTTTTTTAATGTTTGTGCTGTAACTTCTTGAAACGGAATGACATACGGATTTATTTTCATTAAAAACGATTCTGCATCTTCTCTATTTTGAACTGTTAATACCGTATCAATTAACTCTTTCTGTTCATCCGTTAAATTCTCAAATACATGTATTATCTTTTCAATCGCAAGTGATTTTAACGCTTGAATTACACCTCTATCATTTGCCGTCGCATGTCCATTTGCTAAAATATAAGCTTGTGACTTTATAAAATTGTATTGATCACTTCTAATAAAAGCTTCCATCTTTATCACTCCATACAAATTGTTGATCTAGTCTTATTGTATACAATGATTCAGCTTTTTGATATGTAAAAGATAACTTAGAAATGAACATTACATACTCTGACTATGTTCTACCGAGGCATTTCCTGACAAAAGAAACCATCATCTGTTTTCCATTCTGCATATAATACATCTTCAAATTTAGTAATCCCTTTTTGCTTTATTTGTTTATAAAGCCATCCTTCATCAAAACCTGCTTCCCTCAAATTATCTTTCACTACTTTACCATCACTAATTAATGAAATCGGTAAGTATACAGGTTTATGTTTTAAACTTAAATCATTTATAGTAGGAGATTCATATTTGCTTTTCTTCAGAACACTTATGTTTCCATTAGGTTCCAAAATCATATATTCAACTTCTCGGATTGAAAATATATCTTTTTGTTGTCTTAGCATTTGTTGTAGTTGATTAATATCCAAATGATTTGAACTTAGTTGTTCCCGGTCAATATATCCATTACGGATAATGATTGACGGAGAGCCTTCAAAAAAACTTCTCGTCCCTCTAAATTTTTGCGTTATCACTTCTATTGTATAAATTAACACTACCCATACAAGTACTGCATATAAAATAGACCATACTTTTATTTCCGGATCATATATAGTATTTCCTACTAATTCTCCGAGAACTATGGCAGAAATAAAATCAAATGGCGTTAACTGAGATATTTGTGTCTTCCCTAATATTTTAGTAGCAATCAATAGCACAAAAAAACCAAAAAATAGTTCTATCGTTATTTGTCCTAGATGATTCATATATGCTCACCTTTCTGCTTTTCACTCAAATGCTCTATATTCTATTTAGTAAAAAGCCGGCACATTTTTTCTATTATCTTGCCCATTCATATCCAATAGATACAAAACAAAAAGAGTCTAGTTCAATTTAATAATTGAACTAGACTCTTTTATTTTCATTTAGAATACACAATCTTTTTAATCGTTTCTCCGGAAAGAAAATGCTCCTCCGCAAGTTGATGAATGGAAATTCCACTTTTAAACGCTTCTTTAATAGCTTTGTTTCTTTCATCTAGTTGTTTTCTTCCTCCAGATTGTGTACCCCATTTACAATGTTTTGTTTCTTGTTTTGGAATGTAAATTGTTTCACCTTGTATATACTTTTGAATTTCAGCAATTAAACTTTCTGGTAAAACCGTCGCAGCTTTAACGTATTTCATTTCTGCTCGCCCCTTATTTTTTATGGTTCATTTCAATAAGGTGCAAAGCCAAATATAGAAAATGATACGAGCTCATTTAGGCGATTGTATATTACTTGTCTACCCCACGCAAAGTATCGCCATTTCCATACTTGGCTTTGCATGAGACGCTGCAGTGTCTGGCAATTGAATTATAATCGCCATATAAACACCTCCTAATATACCTTTTGCATTTTATTATATGATAAATTTCTTCCCCTTGCATCCACATCCTTTTTAAAGCACGAAGTTACTTAGTTTGATATAATACTTTTTAGTCCAATCCAAAAGTATAGTGAGGTTGCGTTATGAAAAAGAATATTATCATTACAATCGTTACATTATTCATTATTACTGTGGCATTATTCGGAACATACAAATTGATGAACGCAAGAAGTTTTCAATTGTTTGGAGGTTTAACAAACCGAGTAGAAACAAATGAAAAAGTGATTGCTTTAACTTTTGATGATGGTCCTACTAACAATGTAAAACAAATATTACCGCTACTAGATCGATACAATGCAAAAGCTACTTTCTTTTTAATCGGAAATGAACTAGAGAAAAACCTATCGTTAGGAGAAGATATCGTACAATCTGGACACCAAATTGGAAACCATACATACTCTCATAACAGAATGGTTTTCAAAACTCCTTCTTTTATTAAAGAAGAAATAGAAAAAACGAACTCGATAATCCGTCAAACAGGATATACAGATGAAATTGATTTTAGACCACCTAACGGTAAAAAGCTAATTGGTCTGCCCTATTATTTAAATAAAAACAATATCGAAACAATCACATGGGACCTTGAACCTGATACTTTTTATACATCTACAGCTGATAAAATTGAATATGTTAGTAAAAATGTAAAACCAGGTTCTATCATTTTACTGCACTCTATGTATGATGAGTCTAATGAAAATTTACAGACCATTGAAGGTATTTTAGACTCTTTATCTAAGAA
This sequence comes from Bacillus sp. SRB_331, assembly GCF_003264175.1. NCBI lineage: Bacteria > Bacillati > Bacillota > Bacilli > Caryophanales > Bacillaceae > Bacillus > Bacillus sp. SRB_331. The sequence continues at coordinate 27,717 of NZ_NADV01000044.1, forward strand.
GGGCTATCAGTTCGTAACAGTAAACGAATTACAAAAAAGAGCAAAATAAAGTGAAACTTTAATCAGTGGGGGCTTTGTCCAGCCCCCACTGATTATTAGTTGAACCAATCGGGCTCTTACGGGCAGTTGATCCCCCACCTAAATTCTTCGCTTTCGCTGAGTTTTGAGGCGGGGGTCTTACTGCCCGTTAATACGGGATAAAAAGGTAGCGTATCATAGAGCGATACGCTACCTTTCTTTTTATATAATTCCAAGTACATTTAGGAATACGATAATAATCGCAATTGGTGCAATATAGCGAAGTAAGAATAACCATAATACGAACAGTTTATAGCCTTTATTTTTACTTACACCAAGTTCTTTCATTAATACATCTTTCTTCATTTTTAAAGGGACAAAGATGGAAACTAATAAAACACCAAGTGGCATTAGTATGTTACTAACCGCATAGTCTGCTAAATCAAAAATTGTTTTCCCAAATGGTTTCACATCACTTAACAAACCGAATGATAAGGCTGATGGAACCCCTACAACAAAGATTAACAAGCCAACAATTAATGCCATTTTTTCACGTTTCCCTTTACTTTTACCTTTAGTTGTTAAAGACGCAACACTAATTTCTAACATCGAAATTGCTGATGTAATAGTAGCAAAGAAGAATAGTAATAAGAAAACAATGAAGAATAATTTCCCGAACGCCATTTTACTGAAAATAGCTGGCAGTACTATAAACAATAGCCCCGGCCCTTGAGATGGTTCCATTCCAAATGCGAACACTACTGGGAAAATTGCAAGCCCTGCAAGTAATGTAATCACAAGCGTTAAAGCTACGATAGAAAATGCTGAACGTGGTAAGCTTTCTTCTTTCGGTAAGTACGAACTATACGTTACCATAACGGCTACCCCGACAGATAACGAAAAGAACGATTGCCCCATTGCATATAAAATGATTTCTGATGTTACGTTTGAGAAATCAGGTTGTAAGAAGAATCGAACTCCTTCTCCAGCACCATCTAACGTAAGTGCACGAACAATTAATACAAAGAATAAAACGAATAGCGCTGGCATGAAATATTTATTTACTTTTTCAACACCATTTTGTACACCTTTACTTACGATAAAAATAGTAATAAGGATGAATAATAGCTGTGATCCAACTGCTAAATACGGATTGGAAATGATTTCACCAAACGTAGCTTCGTATGCTCCATTTCCTTCCCATAGTCTACCTGTAATTGCATTCCATAAGTATAATATAATCCATCCTCCTACAACACTGTAGAAAGAAAGTAATATGAAACATGTTACAATCCCTAACTTCCCTAACCATGGCCATAATGTTTTTGGTGCGATTTCTCTATATGCATCAACGGCCTCTTTTTGTGTACTTCTTCCGATAACGAATTCAGCTAATAATAGCGGTAAACCAATTAATAATGTGAAACCGATGAAAATAAGGAAGAACGCGCCGCCTCCTCCAATTCCGGCCATATACGGGAACTTCCAAATCGCTCCAAGACCAATCGCTGAACCTGCTGCAGCTAATACGAAACCTAATTTCGATGTCCATTGCTGTGAATTCATTTGTTAATCTCCTCTCTTTATCTTTTTCTGTTTTACAATCCGGTATTTATATTGTTCTATCCATACTCTTTTCTAATACGTTCACTTCCTCCCTAATAAAAAACGTCCCTACGTAAATACGTAGGGACGACAAAAATATCGCGGTACCACCCTAGTTGTGAAGATACACCAAAGTTAGGACCTAAATAAAAAACGTCCCTACGCAAATACGTAGGGACGATAAAATATCGCGGTACCACCCTAGTTATGAAGCCACACCAAAATTAGGACCTAAATAAAAAACGTCCCTACGTAAATACGTAGGGACGATAAATATCGCGGTACCACCCTAGTTGTGAAACAATCTTCACCACTTTATTTGATAACGGTATAAACTACCGTCTTTCATTTCCTCAAAACATGAGATTTATGAAAGATGCTCCAGGACGAACTTCATGAATAATCTATATACTGATTCACACCAACCATCAGCTCTCTGAAATAGGGAGATATTCACTACTATACCCTTTCATTGCCCAAATATTATTTTCCGAATTGATTACTATCATTTTTATCATACATTAAAAATAGTGTCAACTTATATTTTAAAATTTTATGCATTACATTCTATTTAAAAATTCAAAATATGACTTTTGTATGAATAGTATTAGAACATTTATGGTTTATACTGTATTAACTTCTCTAGCAGGTTTATAGTAGTATACGATAAATGCAAGACAGCACGAGTAGGAGGAAAGAATTTTGTCTACTTCAAAAGTTTTAAAAGGTACCGCTTTATTAAGTGGTGCAACAATGATTTCACGAATTTTAGGTTTTATATACTTTTTCCCCTTTCAATTATTAGTTGGAACGCAAGGGGTCGCTTTATATGGATACGCATACTCTTGGTACGGTATTTTATTAAGCTTTTCAACAGCTGGTATTCCTATTGCCGTCTCAAAATTTGTCGCAAAACATAATGCACTTGGTGATTATAGTACAAGTAAAAAATTGTATAACTCGAGCGTAAAATTAATGATGTTTATGGGCTTTTTAGGATTTTTAACTTTATTTATTGGAGCACCGTACATATCACAATTTATTATTCGCTCGAAAACACCAGATCCACAATTTATCGCAGACGTAACACTTACAATGCGAGCATTAAGCTTCGCGCTTATTATCGTACCAGCTATGAGTGTTACACGTGGTTATTTCCAAGGTTTTCAACATATGAAACCAAGTGCTGTTTCTCAAGTCGTAGAACAAATCGCACGTGTCGTTTTCATTTTAGTTGGTAGTTTTATCGTCTCAAAACTATTAGGAGGTTCAGTAGCTTCTTCTGTTGCAGTTGCTACATTTGGTGCTGTTATCGGGGCACTTGCAAGCGTCTCTATTTTAATGATGTACTGGAAAAAATATAATGGATTAAAACCTCCTGAAGGTGAGCTGAAAACGAGATCATCAAACATTCCGTTAAGAAGTATTTATATGGAATTACTACGTTATGCAATTCCAATTGTATTTGTAGGCATTGCAATCCCGCTCTATACGTTAGTAGATCAATATACCGTAGCTGATGTCCTTAGAGCAACGGGAGAACCTTTAGAAACCGCGAATGCAGTTTTCGCTTATATAACGAACTATGCCCAAAAGTTAATTATGATTCCGGCTTCACTTGCAACTGGATTCTCATTAACAATTATTCCGGCTATAACGAAATCATTTACAAGCGGGAAGCTAGAAGAATTACAAGGACAAATTTCAAAGATATTTCAAGTGTTGTTATTCTTCACTATCCCAGCCGCATTCGGTCTTGCTAGTATCGCTTACGATGCATTCCGCATGGTTTATGTAAATCCTGAAATTGCACTTGGTGGATCACAATATTTAATTTCATTTGCACCTTCTGCTGTATTAAGTGCAATTTTCACAGTTTCAGCCGCTATATTACAAGGAATTGATTATCAAAGAAAAACAATGATTGCATTCTCAGCCGGTATTCTCGTTAAAATTGTGGTGAACACACCGCTCTTACATTTATTCGGTGGACATGGTGCTGTACTTGGAACAATTCTTGGATATCTCGTTTCAAATATTATTATGTTGTACTGCATCGTTAAGTTTGCGAAATTTAAAATTGGCGAAACAGCAAAAACAGTATTTCTTATTACGATTTACTCCGCAGCAATGTCTGCTGTTGTAATTGCATTAAGAGCAATTATAAGCTGGATTATTCCTGGACAATCTTATGTAGAATCACTGATCATTGTATTTATATGCGCCGCAGCAGGAGGACTTGTTTATCTTTTATTCGTATTAACGAGTGGACTTGCTTCGCATATTCTCGGTGATAGGATTCGACGATTACCTGTATTAGGAAAGTTAGTAAAATAAAAAAACAAGAGATGTAACGCGTTGTTACATCTCTTGTTTTTTTACTTCGCATATTGAATGCGCTTTTGTTGTTCAGCGATATTTAATTCTGGAGCATATTGTTCTACTAAATGTAATACCTCTTCAATTAGCACTTCTAACTCCTGTACACTATACTCTGGTTTCCCTATCAACGTATTCGCCATACGCTCATATAAATTTTCAGGTTTAATACTCATTCGTCCCACATTATATAGCATCCATTTGAACGCAGGATGATGCACGTACATTCGGTTCAGACCAAATAAGACCCCAAATATATTTCTTTGTACTTCACAAATGACATCATATAGCATAAGCCAATCTTTCCGTTTTAAAAGCGCCTCTCGATTATGCCAACGATTACTAAACCAAAGATTTTCTGAGATCATACTTTTCGCCAGTTCTTCTGGATATGCTTCAACCCTATCTTTTAGATCCTGTACTTTCACCTCTCCATACAAACTCACACCATCATGAACTGATGACACAATACATTGTTTCTCATAATTTATATCATACTGCTCTACAACTTCTAAAATAACCTTTTCCACTGTCACTGTTAAAAAATTACTAATCTCTAGTTTAATTCCTTCTTTCGTCAAATACGTTTCCGACCATTCTTCTTCCTCGTATGGATGATATGACAAAATAGTGCCACCTATAGTTTCGATTGGCTTTTGACGGTCTTTATCCTCAGGTGATGCTGACCATAAAATATGTAATTCGATATCCGAATGTTCATCTTCTAATTTTCTCGCTACAGAGCCTGCTAAAATAATAGCTTCGACTTTCGGATTTCGCCTATAAATCTCCGATATTTCTATCGCTTTCTCTTTTAATCCCATCTCATTTCCCCCCTATAACTATACCCTTCTCTTTTTTATATTTATCTATTTCAATTTTACATCTTGTATTCCCTTTACCACTTTCAGCTTTTCAAAATTCACTTAATCAAATTTCTACCCAATAACGCTGCACAATTTCGCCAGAATTAGAAGAAACGACTTCATTTTCTAGCACACCGCCAGCCTTTTGTATTGTTTTAGCCGAACCAATATTTTCTTTATCACAAGTTATTAACACTTTCTTCAACCCGAATTTTTGCGCCTCAGCCAATGAAAGTTGCAGTTGCTTCGTAGCGTAACCTTGGCGACGTTTATTCGGATGAACACTATAACCGATATGACCGCTTTCCCACAATAACTCTGGATTTAACCGGTGTCGAATATTCACAAAACCTATTATTTTTCCATTCTCAACACTAAAAAACTGACTAGATGGTACTCGATTAGATGGTAAATTTTTTCCTTCTTCTTGTGTACTTACTTTTTCAAACCATTCACCAATAGAATCGAAATTTTGCAAAGAACAACTACCGTGCGGTTCTTCTCCTGAATGTATAAACGCCTGCCTATACTCCATAATTTGTTCGCTATATTCGTATGTTGGTTTCAATAGCTTCATTGTCATTCTCCCCACTCACCCATTATCTATTTTTCTAAAAGAAACACCTTAGTAGCGGATTTTCATCCTTACTATTAAGGTGCTTCTATCACTTTTATTCAAATAGCCCCATACTTAAATAGCGCTCCCCTGTATCAGGTGCAATACATAAAACCTTTTTACCAGCACCTAAACGCTTCGCTATCATTATTGCAGCGTACACAGAAGCTCCTGAAGATGGTCCTACTAATAAGCCTTCTTGTCTTGCTAAGTTTCTCATTGTAGTTAATGCTTCTTCATCCGCAATTTGAATAATTTCGTTATACACTTCTGTATTTAAGTTTTTTGGAATAAAACCAGGACTTGTTCCTACTAGTTTATGAGGGCCTGGAACACCACCAGATAACACTGGTGATCCTTTCGGTTCTACTACGGCAATATATAAGTTTGGTAGTTTCTCTTTTAACGTTTCACCGGTCCCTGTAATTGTTCCACCTGTTCCTGCGGTTGCTACAAATGCATCAAGTTCTCCATCCATTTGTTCATAAATTTCAAGTGCAGTCGTATAACGATGAATATTCGGATTTGCTGGGTTTTCAAATTGCTGCGGAATAAAACTATTTGGAATTTCTTTTTGTAACTCTACCGCCTTCGCAATTGCTCCTGGCATTCTTTGTTCTGCTGGTGTTAAAACTACTTCTGCGCCGTATGCTTTCAATAAATTAATACGCTCTTTGGACATATTATCGGGCATAATTAAAATAGCTTTATATCCTTTAGCAGCTGCATTCATCGCTAAGCCAATTCCTGTATTTCCACTTGTCGGTTCAATAATTGTATCACCTGGCTTAATGAGACCGTGTTCCTCGGCAATATGAATTAAGTTATAGGCAGCACGATCTTTCACACTGCGTGACGGATTAAACATTTCCAGTTTTACATACACATCCGCTGCGTCCTCTGGAATAAATTTAGATAATCGGACAACAGGTGTATCTCCTATTAATTCTGTAACGTTTTCACATAATTTCATAGCGCATCCCCTATTCTATCGTTTTCTTATCATTTGGCAGTAACAATGAAGTAAGTCCAATTAATGGTAAACCACTACATAATAGCATAATAAATTGAAGACTATACATATCAGCTAATTTCCCAAGGACTACAGCACCTAATGCTCCAAGACCAAACGCAAGGCCAACAATTAACCCTGATACCATCCCTACTTTTCCAGGAACAAGCTCTTGTGCATATACAACAATTACACTAAAACTACTAGAACTAATAAAACCAATACATAAAAATAATGGTACAACCCACACGAGCGAAACGTGAGGTAGTAAAAGTGCAAGCGGCGCTGAACCGAGCATTGAAAATACAATTATCTTTTTCTTACCGAATTTATCTGCTAACGGACCACCAAAGAAAGTACCTAATACACCAGCAATCATAAAAGCGAAAACGAAATACTGTGCATTTTTTATAGATAAACCGTAATGCTCTATTAAATAAAATTGATAGAAATTCCCGATACCAGCACCGTACCAAGAACGTACAAATGTTAGAAAAACAAGAAGTATAATAACAAATTTAATGTGCGTACTTACAATCGCATTTTCAGCCTCAAGTGCAGCCCTCTTTTTCCTTCTTACAGCACCAGTGGCTAATTCATTTTTATACCAATTTGATACGAAAATTAGTAATACAATTCCTACTGCTGCAAAGGCTGTAAAACCTAAAGAACCAATTTGACCGAGCGGAACGAAAATTAATGCTGTAAAAATAGGTGCTAGAGAATTCCCTGTATTTCCCCCCACTTGATAAATCGCTTGTGCTAAACCTCGTTTTGCACCGGCTGCCATGTAAGCAACACGAGCGCCCTCCGGATGAAAGACCGCGGAACCTAATCCAATAAATAAAACAGAAATAATAACAACTATAAAGTTCGGTGCAAATGCGAGTCCAATCATCCCAAGCATACTCGAAAACATACCGAGCGGTAATAAAAATGGTGACGGCTTCTTATCTGAATACATCCCAAAAACCGGCTGCATAATCGATGACGTCATATTTAACGCAAACGCAATCCACCCTACTTGCATATAGGATAAATTCATCGTTTTTTCCAAAATAGGAAACAACGCTGGCACAACTGCTTGCATCGAATCATTCAAAAAATGTCCGAAACTAATCGCAAATAATATTCGATATATTGTCGGTGTTTCTACTGTATTTTTTTGTGAAACTGCCTGCATATGTGTATTTCTCCTTCCTGTACAAAATATATATTTATTACAGTTAGTGTAATAAATTTAGACTTTAATCAGAATAAATTCTGAGTTTTGAAATATTTCTATTCTATACTGGTTTCATTTCTTTTTCCAGAAATTCAACTTCTAAAAAAATATATTTTTTCTATGTGCTTTGTCGGATTTATTCATATGAACTCTTTGTATTTTCTTTTATACTAAGGCAGGACGAAAGGAAGGCTTGCAATTATGAAGAAAAAGACGATCCTAAAACATATTAGGGTCGCCTTTTTTTATTAAATAGAAAAACGCTTATATTTCTCATAATCACTCGTCTTACATTCTAGTGCCATTTTCGTACCTTCGTCTTCATAACTCGTAGATAAAACGTGTGCATGATTGTTGAAATACGAAACTACCTGCCCTTGATCATACGGAATTAACATTTCACACTTCGTATACTCTTTATAAATGTGTGAACGAACTACTTCTACAAGCTCTTTAATTCCAACATGTTTCTTCGCAGATAGATAAACGCGATCTTCTTGCACTTTCGGAATTTCAACATCTACCAAATCTGATTTGTTATATGCATATATCGTCGGGATATTTTCCACGCCAATTTTCTTTAACGTTTCATTTGTAATATCAATTAATTGCTCATAATTGGGATTTGAGTAATCTACAACGTGAATAAGTAAATCTGCTTCCGCCACTTCCTCTAGCGTTGAACGGAATGCTTTCACAAGATGATGCGGTAACTTACTTACAAATCCAACAGTATCCGTTAATAAAAATGATTTATTATCCGGCAAATCAATATTTCGTACAGATGTCTCTAACGTCGCAAATAACATATCTTTTTCAAATACTTGTTTCTCTACAGTACCATTAAAAATTTCAAGCATTGTATTCATTATCGTTGATTTACCTGCATTCGTATATCCTACTAACGACACAACTGGAATTTCATTTTTCTTACGTTGTTTACGCTGCGTTTGGCGCTGTGCAACAAGTGCTTCTAATTCTTTATTTAGAGCCGCAATTTGTTCTTCAATTTTACGACGATCTAATTCCAACTTCTTCTCACCGACACCTTTATTTTTCGTGCCAACTCCCCCGCTTTGTCTTCCTAAAGATTCACGAAGACCGATTAAACGAGGCATCATGTACTGAAGATGGGCCACTTCTACTTGCAACTGCGCTTCTTTCGTTTTCGCACGTTGCGCAAAGATATCTAAAATTAAAATGGTCCGATCAATTACTTTACAATCTAAATCCTCTTCTAAATTTCGAATTTGTGAAGGAGATAATTCGTCATTAAAGATGACCATATTTGCATCTGCTTCTTTCACATACGCTGCTACTTCTTCAATCTTCCCTTTTCCAATATAATGCGACGGATTTACTCGTTGTAAATTTTGCGTCACTTGACCGATTACTTCCACATCACAAGCTTCCGTAAGATTTGCTAACTCTTCCATCGAATATGCAAAATCAGCTTCCTTACCTAAATTCACTCCAACTAATATTGCTCTTTGTAATAATTCTTCCATATATTTATTCCTCCATTTCGATTACGCAAAATAAAAAACACAGGTCACTGCCTGTGTTTTCGTAAACGGATAAGGGTTCACCAAAGAAATAGAAGAAAGCAGTGCTTTCGTCCTATACATGGTCAAAAAGTCCCAAGATAGTATAAGTGTTCACCTATACTATCCCATTCTATTTATAAAGGCAAAACAAAAAGAGGGCGTATTCGTCCCTCCCTCTTTTTCACATATAAGCTTAATAAAGGGTTCCTTTAAAATAGGCAGACCAATCCCGTTCACTCTGTACACAGACAGAGCCTTTGAGCGCTATTCAATTATCGGCACAAAGTATTGAGACGTAATCTGATTAAGATCAAAGGAAGCCCCTCCGTTCATTTTAAGTTACATAAAGTGTAGCATAAGTAATTCGCTTTCACAAGATTAAACCACCTATAGAAACCGAAAGAAAATCTTTATATTTTTACTTTAATCGTCATTTTTTGCGAATTCTTTTCACAATAAAAATAACCACAACTTGCCACAAACTTAAGCCGCTCACCATATCCCCTTTTAAATTCACTTTCTTCGTTGGAACAGACTCTTTTGCAATATGACGTAAAGCCATTTTCTCTATCTCTGCCTCATCTAATCTCTTCGTTCCACTGCAGCTAGATGTCTCCAACAGTTTCACTTCTCCTCTATGAGAAGTGAACACTAGGTACTCTCCTCCCTCTGCAAAACGAAACGCACAACTACTACTACTGCTTGTATATATAATAATTTGCGAAGAACTTGTCCCTTTCCAAATTTTCTTCACTTCAAATAATGTTTTCATTCTTCCGTCCTTCTCTTGAACTTCTAATACCTTACCTTCAAACACTACATCATTTTGTTGTAACCTCTCTTCTGGTGATGCTTTAGTACAATCACAAGCATAAGATTTCTCTGGCAAAATAAAAAAAGTAAAGCTACAAATTAAAACAAGAGACAATACATATACGATTCTTTTCAAGAATCTCAAACCCCTTCATTATCAAATTTAGAAGCTTTCCGTATATTATTTGGATATCACTCCTCAAATCCCTTTCCGTTTATTAAAATATATTAATTTTATTAAACAGAAAATCTTCATCAATATTTTTACGATCTAATATTAGTATCAGATTATAAAAATAAGTTAGGAGATGTTCTTATGAATTCTCAATCTCGTATTACTGCAATTGGTACTTATGTTCCAGATCAAATATTATCTAATAACGATTTAGAAAAGAAGGAAAATTAAATAATGGAGATACACTTTTACTGTAGGGATTTGGCGATGGATGTATGCATTTAGGGCTTATTGTGGAGTGGGATTTAAACTGAAATTTCCTTTTATACAACTAACATTACGGTAAATGAAATTATATCAACGATTCCAGTTAGACTATTAGTTGATCACAAAAAAGCGGCATTCAAAGATTGATTATCTCCCTTTGAACGCCGCTTCTTTTATCTGAATTTTATTTACCTGTCCGAGACCATATCACAACTGGAATAAGCAGTAAGGCTACAGCCCCTCCCGCTAATGATAATGCCGCATAACTTGAATTAGCTACTACCATACCTGACATCGCTCCACCAGAAGCTCCAGCTAACGCAACAAATACATCTATTTTTCCTTGTGTTTTTGCACGTGTAGAAGGTATAGTTGCATCAACAATTTGAGCTGTACCACTTATTAAACCGAGGTTCCACCCTAACCCAAGTAAAGACAGAGCAACAATTAATAATAGTAAAGAATCACTCGGCGCTATCGCAGCTATGACACCCGCCGCTAGTAAAATCACTCCACCAGCTATACTCATCGTAGTTCGGCCGATTTTATCAATTAACATTCCTGTAACGAGAGACGGAAGATACATTGCACCTACATGAAAACCAATTACAAGCCCTATTGCACTTAAACCATGACCATGATGCCCCATATGAACTGGCGTCATCGTCATAATCGCAACCATCACTATTTGAGTAAGTATCATTACGATTGCTCCAACAGTAATACCACGTTTATTTTCTATCATTTCTTCTGTTACTGGTTGCCCTTTATATGTATGTTCTTGTTTATATGTTTCTATTATGTTAGCAATAATTAATGGATCTGGACGAAGCATAACAAAAAGTACAAGACCCGCAAGTATAAATGCCGCTGCTGATAATATGAACGGACCAGCAAGGTTAGGAATTCCAATTGAATGGGCAAAATCTCCCATTACGCCTACTAAATTTGGACCAGCTACCGCACCAAAAGTCGTCATAACCATCGTAATACTAATAGCAGTTGCTCGTTGTTTCTTATCTGCTAAATCGGTACCAGCATAACGAGCTTGTAGATTCGTCGCTGTACCCGCACCGTATATGAGTAAAGAAACTAGTAATAGAATAATACTATTTGTTAACGCAGCCAATACAACTCCAATAGCTCCTAGTCCTCCTACTATAAACCCTGTTGCAAGTCCTATTCGGCGACCATATTTTTGCGATAACTTCCCAACAAAGAAAGCCGCTACCGCAGATCCCATTGTAAACATAGCAGCCGGTAATCCTGCATACGCATCCGTCCCAAGCATTTGCTGTGCAAGAAGTGCACCTACTGTAATACCAGCAGCTAACCCCGCTCCGCCAAACATTTGTGAAATACTTACGATTATTAACGTTCGTTTATATAATTTTTGTTGCTCTTCTTCTGTATACATACGCTTACTTATTAAAGCATCTGCTGTATCTATCATTTCCTCACCCTCCCTATGAAACTAATATCTCTTGTTAATGTACTATAAAACAACAAAATCCCAAAATTTAAAGCGCTTAAATTTATCCATATTTCGTTACTCCTACACCTTAAATAATGCTAAGTTCCTTTCGTGAAGAAACTTAGCAAAAAAATTATTGTTTCCAAATAATGATTAAAGTGCGATTTATTACAAATACCATTCCAAGAATAATAGCTAAGGTTATTTGATCAACAACATATAGAGCAACTGAGGTAACTCCAAACAATATGATTTCCAACATAAACCTATATGGTTCTGGCAGTTTTAATGATGCTTTAGGTGCAATGAAAATCCCCCATATTGTCGCAAAAAGTAGTGGTGAGCCAATGCCAAAAATAAATTTCACATATACACTTTCCCAAAATTGAAAGCCCCAGTAACATAGTGATGCAAGAGCACATAATTCTAGAAAAAATCGAATCGCTAAATTTATAGGTTTTATAAACATTTAAAGAACACCCCTTTGAAAAATATATTTAAAATCCTATGAAAATAATATTATGCATCCGTTATTTGAACTTGATACGTGCCCATTCATGACATGTAAAAAACAATTATACATCTTATTAATATTATTCAGTTTATCTTTCTAAACTTCGAAAACTTGATCTTGACGGATAATGAATTAAAGCAAATATTTAATGACAGTGATACATATGCCTATAATCACAAAATAAAGAACTCCACGGTTTACGTTTCACCCATTACCGAGGAGTTCCCAAAATAACTCTATAAATTTTTTTGACAGCTAACGTTCCATAATTAAAATGCGATTCATATTTAGCCTATTCCCCTACTACTCTTTCTTAAAGCTTCCCCTTCCTAAAACAACAAACTTACTACAGCACAAACTAAAATAATTGGTACACTCGCTTTATATAAATATATAAAATACTTCCAACTAAAAAGCTGTCTTGTAATTTGGTAAAACCAAATTACAAGACAGCTTCCCTTCATATTTCCTATACAAACCTTTTTACTGTTTGACTCCTGCATCTTGCACAGATTCAATTTTCTTTTTCTTTCCTTCTTTTATTTCATTATAATAAGAAGGTAATTCTATATTATGCTCTAAGAAATAATCCTCAATTAATGAAATAATTACTTTCAATGTTTTCAAACGGGCGTATAATTTATCATTACTCGCGATAATATGCCATTTTGCATTCGGCTTATTTGTATTTTCAAACATGTCTTCTATTGCTTCGACATACTCATCCCATTTTTCACGATTTCGCCAGTCTTCATCTGTAATTTTCCACCTTTTAAGAGGGTTGTTCTCTCTTTCTGTAAATCTCTTTAACTGCTCATCTTTACTAATATGATAGAAAAACTTTCCTATTATGTAATGATCATCAGTTAATAGTTTTTCGAAATCATTAATTTCACCATACGCTCTCGTCCACTCTTCTTTTGTAGCAAAACCTTCAACACGTTCAACTAATACACGCCCATACCAAGAACGGTCGAATATAGTAATTTGCCCATATTGAGGAAGTTTCCGCCAAAAACGTTGCAAATAATGATACCGTTTTTCATGAGGAGCAGGTGCGCCAATTGGATTTACTTGAAACCCACGTGGATCAAGGTGTTCCGTCACTCGCTTAATCGCTCCGCCTTTTCCAGCCGCATCCCAACCTTCCATAACGAGCATAACAGCTATTTTTTCTTCTTTTAAAATTTGTTTAGTGCCAATAAACGCATTTGATATTTTTCAAGTTTCTTATTGTACTTAGATTTTGATTCAATTTTTTTCGTTACATCTACTTTAGCAAGATGCTCTTTTTTCATCAAACGAATCCCCCTTGTTATATGACAATGTTATTTTAACATATTTATTGGTAATATTTTCATATCAATATCTCTTTTAACTAATACTCGTACCCCTCCACCTATATCTATCTTTTATAAGTTGGACGCTACTTTATATTAATAAATTAATCCCCCTGATATGCTTTTTCGTATCCTTTAGCAAGCATTTATTATTAATCAAAAAAACAAAATAAGGAAACTATGCCGAAAAATCTCTACACAGTTTCCTTGTTTTTTTAAATGTGCGTGTGACATACTTGGGAAGATTAATAACGAAAAGATAGGAGCTCTATCGATTCACTTATACTACAAACGAATTACAGCCGGAATATCTCCTTCTCGTAAAAAGTAAGCAAACACTGTAAATCCAATAATTAATATTGAAAATAATGTTATTATAATTCCACCTGGTAGTATTAGAAAAATAGTATTCAAGCTACTCTTCATAGGGAAAGCAATCGAGTATATTCCTAGCAGAAGACTGATTATAGCAATAGCCACATAAACCACTACCGCATACCATGGATTGAGTTCCAATAAAACAACAGAAATAAATATATACAAAAATAACAGTTGTAGAAACATGCTGCTTCCCATACTTACTAATTCTTTCAATATACCCTCCCCTAAACTACATGGTATATTATCTTAAAAAGAGAAGATAATAACAAATAAATCCTTTAAAGAATGGGAGCTCTCTAAAGATGAAACGAAAAATATTTTCTCTCTTTGCACTAATCTGCTTAGCACTACCAATACAAGCTAGTGCATACACATTTCAATCACTACCAATTGCGTCAAAGTCTAAACAGTGGTATATCGAAATTGACAAATCTCATAACTCAAACAAGCAAGCCGTGCAGCCAAAACAAGGTGTATATGATACGTATAGTTTACTCTTAAAAAATATTGGTAATGATGTTGCAAATGTATCGGTGGAAATACTTGATAACACACCTACATCTAAAGCTACCTTTAATCCTACTTCATCTAATAACAACGTTTCAAAAAGTCATACAAGCTTTGACTACATGGTATTCCCATTAGACTTTAATAGCCATAATTTTAAAGTTGTCATTACTTGGGAAGAAAAGAATTTCTCTTACAACGGTCATCCAGTACATGAGAGTAAAAAAATGCAGCAAACATTTGTGTTTAATGAAGAGTAAGTCCTAATTTGATTAGGGCTTACTCTTTATTTACAAAACCCGATTGAATTGCTTCTGTCACTTCTTTTGCAATATGTATTTTTGTAGCGTCTACACAGATTTTCTTGTCCCAAACATGTACTGAAGGCTCTTCATTAGACAAATGCTTAATTAAGATGAATCGATTATATGTCATTTTATTTTCTATAGGAGTAGCAATATACACCGTAAAATTCTTTGCTTCAAATACCTTTTCTCCCAAAACGTATTTACATCCCAACTCATGTACTACTAAATCATGTAGGTTTTCTATATTCATATACCATCCCCCTTTTTGCCTACATAATCAATCGAACCGCCGAATACTTGGTACAGACAATGCCATTCCAATTGTTATGAGTACTAAAATAGCTAGCATTATAATTGTTATCTTTCCACCTATTACAGTAGCTAACCAGCCTACCATCACATACCCTAATGGTAATAAAGCAAATGAGCCTAACATATCAAGACTTGCCACTCTTCCAAAAGCTTCTTCTGGTACAAGCTCTTGTAAACTTGTTTCCCAAATAAGCCCAAATATCATAATACCGAATCCTTCAATTGCCATTAATCCAATTAAGGCGGGTGCCCAAGAAACGAAAGGCATAATTAATAACGCCATTCCACTAATTAAAACACCACCATACGCAAGTAATCCTCTCTTATGCCACCGCTGCCTCCCACCAAAAATTAGTGCTGCAATTACAGCTCCAGCACCAGAAGCAGCCATACCTAAGCCATACACGTAAGCTTCAAAATGATGATGAACATTAAACAACCATGGAATTAATACAACGATAACGCCTGCATAACAAATATTAACGAGAGAAAAGACTAGAATGGTAATCCACAACCACGGATGACTTTTTAAAACTAAAATACCTTCCATAAACTCTTGTTTGTAATCGATCTTACTCTTTTCAATGGGTTTTACTTTTTTAAACTTAATTTCTTTTAAAAATAATAAACATAAAAATGATAACAAATACGTTGCTGCATCTAGTCCGAAGCCTATCCCTGCAGATGTAACTGATACTATTAACCCACCAAGTGCTGGGCCAATTAATCGTATTCCTTGATTACTCATTTGCGTTAATGCATTAGCTGCATTTCGAATTTCCGGTACAAATACTTTCGCTCTTACAGCCGAATATGCCGGCTGAAATATCCCTTCCATAAGTCCATATAATGCAACAAGTACATATAAAAGTGGAATTGTTAAAATGTCCATAAATATAAGTGTTGCAAATAAGAGCATTAATATACAGCGAATTATATCTGTAAATAACATCAATTTCACCCGGTCAATTCGATCCACGACTAATCCAGCAAACGGTAACGCAAGAATATTAGGAAGCATGTATATTGCCATAGTCATTCCCATTACAACTGTTGAACCAGTTAATGAATACACAACGACTGGCAGAATAACCATCGTTATCGAACTACCTAAAGTCGAAAGTAATTGCCCAATCCATAAAAACTTAAAGTGCGGTGACACTTTAACTGGCAATAACAATTTACCGACATAACCTAAATTTTTCTCTGTTGGTATTTCTCCTTGCATATCTCTCTCCTCTTTTCAAATTAAGTTAATACCCGAAGATAAACACAGAAAATTCAATCTTTAATAACTTTAATTATATAGGAAACTGTTAAATTATTGGTAGAAATATAAAAAAGAAAATCATAATGAATCTACAAATATTACGTGTTGAATATAAATAAAAAAGGTGTTTTCATATATGAAAACACCTTTCCACTTTATAATTTTAAGTTCTTCTTCAATGTCCAATATTTTTCTGGAGCATTTTCAAGTGAGAATTCTACCCAGCCATTTGGATCTTCACGATATACGTTTACTTTTGTACCATTTTCTAATTTTCCAACTTCATTTTGTGTAACGTTTGGTACACTCTTAATTGGGTTGTTAAACGGGAATGGAACTTGATAGTAAGATCCTACCGACTGAACAGTAGTTTTTGCGTCTTTTGCATAATCTTTATATGGAATTGTTTCGCCTAATGCATCTACATTTAATGTATTAGGGTTTTTCGGTAATCGTTTTACATTTTGATAATCTTTGTTATTGAAAGGCTTAATACGTTCCATAATATTAGCAATTTTTCCAGCCCATGCTTTATCTGTTGCATATTTTTCATTCATATCAGGTAATGTGTAACCATTGAAATGAGGAGCACCTTTCTCTAAGTAGTTCTTTCTTACATAATCAGCATTGTACGAAATACTTTGCCCGTAAGACGTTAAATATTTTGCATTTGCGAATGGATCCCAATCAAATGCCTTTAGCCCAAATAAATTATGTTTACGATATGCAATTTCTGATTTTCCGTACCCAGATTCTAAGATCGCATGTGCTGCTAAATATAAAGCGTTCACACCATACTCATTTTGTGCTTTAATAAAATCTTGTCCATTTCCAATAAGGGGACTGTCAGAATGAAATTCCCCAATAAAATCTTCAATCTCTTGCGCTGTTACATTAGATGGTAACGTTACATCTAGATTCATATATGATGCCATAGCATTAAATAAAAATTGTGCATATTCTTCACGTGTTAAAACACTAGTTGGATTAAATGCACCTGCTCCATTACCTGCAGCAATGCCGTTAGACTCTAATGCACTAATCGCATCATTTGCCCAATGATCTTTCGAAACATCATTAAATGTATGATTAGCTTTTACTTTTAGTTTAAAAGCTTTCTGTAAAATCACAGCCATTTCAGCACGAGTTAAAGATTCTTTCGGTCTAAATGTTCCTTTACCATCACCTACGAAAATCCCCATATCTGTTAAAGTTAAAATTTCATTTTGGAACATTGTCGTTCCTTCGCTAATATCAGAGTATGGATTTTTATATTCGCTTTTCGCTTCTGGTTTTAATGCACGATATATTAATGCGGCTACTTGCTCACGATTTACAACATCCCCGAATCCAAACTTACCATTATCATATCCTGCAATAATTTCTTTTGATGTTAAATTAGTAATTGCTTTATACGACCAATGATCTTTCGGAACGTCTGGAAATTCCTTTTCAGCTGCAAATGAAGTTGCCGGAGCCATCACTACTTGAAGTGCGACTGTCACTGCTAACACATTAGAAATAACTTTTTTCATATTTTTTTTAACACGTTATGTATATGCTTGTCCCGTGTTAACTTGCCTCCCTTTTCAATAAAATTTTCCCTATTAAACTAACAAACTCTTAATTAGTCAACAGTAAAAGTATACGTGATACAAATAAACTAATCTACCATTATTTTATTTATAATCAGCATAATACGATATATCTTTTTATTTTGATACAAAATTATATAAACTCATATAAAAAGTCCATCATCTCTATATAGATGATGGACTTAACAATTAATATTTTTTATTTAGCTAAACGATATTTTGAAACATCGAAACCTTTCCACTCATAATAATCTAAAATCCCAGCATAAACTGCCTCTGCAGCAATTTGTCTTCCTGATTCAGTAGCTAATTTGCCATTATCTATATTATTATCAATAAAGGCAAGCTCTGTTAAAACTGCTGGTACTGTATTTTTATTTACTACATAAAATGAATGATCATCTTTTATATCTCTATCTCTTGTATGTAGTGCTTCTACTACTCGTTTTTGAATTTTCTTCGCTAATACTTCGCTATCCTTTTCAATCTGTGTCTCTTCTCCACGCTTGGATTTTTTATAGTAATACGTTTCTGTTCCATAACCATCATGATTTTCAGAAGAATTTGCATGAATGCTTACAAATATATCTCCATTGTTCTCTTGACCAAATTTCACTCGATTCGCAAGAGATTCATTTTTGTTACTTCCTGGATTTCCGTTCTCTTCACGTGTTAACAAAGCTCTTAAAGGTGTATTTTTCTCTAACAACTTCTGTAATCTTAAAGATGTATCAAATACAATTTTATTTTCCTCTACACCTTGTCCTGGATTCCCTGGATCAAATCCTCCATGACCAGGATCAATAATAACTACCTTTTCTACTAAAGGATTACCTATTTTAAGAGAATCTGCCTTTTTAATAAATTGAGCTGCCTCTGCTTTAGTTAGAATTTTTTCAGGCTCCCATTTATCACCAGTACCAACAGAAATCCCTAATTCAACTAGGATGTTAGCTTTTGCTTTACCCCAGCTTTTTTCTAAATCACTGAATTTAGTTGCTGGAGTACCATTTACTTTAGAATCTAATTTGTAAGCTTCTACAATAAGAGAGGCCATTGAAACTCGGTCAATTTTCCCAGTTGGATCAAATACGCCTGGGCCTTTCCCTTTAACAACACCAGCTTTTTCTACAGCTGCGATGTATGGGGTATACCATCCGTTTTGAGAGTCACCGAAAGATGGTTTAGCATCTTTATCGAATGGTAAGTTTAAGATTTTAGCCATCATTGTAGCTGCTTCTGCACGAGTGATCTCTTTTCCAGGCTCGAACATTCCTTTCTCGTTACCTGTAACTGCGCCTTTTTCTGCTAAGTAGTTAATAGAATCTTCTGCCCAGTGCCCTGCTTGGACATCTGGAAACGTTTTTATTTGTGCGAAACTACTAGATGAATAAGATAATATACTAGCTGCAATTACTCCTGCTGCGATTATTCTATTTTTCATAGAATATATTCCCCTCTCAAGTACAAGTTTTTATATAACAGAATAATTATAGTTCTGAAAATTAGTAATAGTCAATTGCATTTTGTATAATTTTGTCTTATTATTGTATTTTTTGGAACAAATAACTATAAGAGGAGAGATTCGTATGAGCAAGCATTGGAAAAGTATCGAACACCGTATTTATACAATGTGTATGATTCAGCGTAATAATGAAGTATTACTAATACAACGGCCGGATCATCTAGGCTTCCCTGGTTACATCGCTCCGGGCGGAAAAGTAGATTTCCCAGAAAGTATCGTTCAAGCTGCTAAACGAGAAGTAAAAGAAGAAACTGGATTACTTGTTTCAAATTTAACTTTTAAGGGATTAGATGAATACGTAAATCCGAAAGAAAATGTTCGATATATGGTATTTAATTATTGGACAGATTCATTTGAAGGTGAACTCCTTTTGAATCCTCCTGAAGGCGAATTATTATGGGTACCAATCGATACAGCACTAAATCTTCCCATGCAAAATTGGTTTAAAGAGAGATTCCCATTATTTTTTGAAAAAGGTACGTTTGAAATTCAACGTGTTTGGGATCGTGACTTAGATAAACAAGTTGCTATGACAATTACCCATACATAAAAAAGCTTGGAATCTCTCCAAGCTTCTCTTACTTCTCCTCTATTTTCTTAATCTCATAATCAATTTCTAAAAACTTGACTCCGAATATCCACATTCTATGGTAAGCTGTTAACATTTGGTCCGCGCTCTCTTTAATGATAAATGTCTCTGCTAATGGTAAACGTATTGTAAAGAAACGAGTATATAAATAAATCCCCTCATCTCCCCTGCCATTCTCTCTTAACTTACTTGTAATGATTAAAGCATTATCATCATTGCATAACTTCAAAATACCAGTCATATTCGAATATGGTAAAGGTAATGCGATATTCATATATATATCTTTCTTGTATGTATGCTTTGAATAAAGAGCTACAAAAATTGTCTCCCCTGCTTCATTTTTTCTTAGCCAAGCCCTTACATTCTCTCTTCCATCCTTCTCATCTATTATCCCAATGATAGAGCCATGCATCGTTTCCCACTTGCCGCCCATTCCTAAATGTATTTGTCCTACACGCTTACTCATTTTCTCATAACAAAATGCAACCGGGCGGAACCAACTGTCGCATTTCCTCTTAACCTGCTCATTGTTTTCCCGTAATATTTATAATTCGGAGTACTCTTTTCAATCATCCAACCAAGAAAAGCTGGTAACGCTACTCCAATTCCATTTACAACACCGTGAATCCAGACCATTTGTGCAATTGTAATCGTCATTACTTGTTTGAAATTTCCGTATGAATATATGAGTGAAAACATTATTGTTACCATAAGTGCACTGGATGAAAGAGTAAGGAGAATCTTTGCACTTATAGCATTGAATTTCGTTCTCCATACGTAAATCCCATATCCATAAATGGCACATAAATATATGAACACTGCAAAAAATTCAAATACCCTCGAATACGTAATTCCTATTGCAACTGTCATTGGAGAAATGACGATGATAAACATAATAGAGTCATATAACTTACTTCCCCGTTCTCTTTTTCTTCCAAGTAAACCAGCTGATAACGGCAATAAAAATGCCGAATAATGAAAGTGTGCCGCTGTAAGTAAAACAATGTCAGAACTAAAGTGCATAATTGAAACCTTTGCTACTGAAGCAAAAAACCAAAAACCACCTAAAAACAAATAAATAAACGCACTATCGATAGCCGTCTCTTCTATCGGTTTCCATCCTCTTTCTAACAATCTACTTACACCAAATAACGCAACGATTCCTGTATATGCAAACCAAAGTAGCGCAAAGAAATAGTGATTTGTTACGAAAGCTAGCATTGCACTGATTGCTGCGATTGGATATAAAAACGATACAAATTTATAAAATAATACATACGATCCATTTCTTTTTTTCTTGTCAATAATACAAAAAGACATCGGTATAAATAACAAAATAGATAATAAAATAATTGCTTCAACTGGGTTTACATTTGACCACTCACATATTAGAAAAATAATATAGCAAGCAAGCCCAAATAGTATATTTTTCATATCGTTTATTCCCTTTCCACAAATGTTCCCTTATATGAAAATAATGAACCAATTAACGGATTTCGTACTTGTACATGAATTCGAAAACATTGTAGTGTTTCATCATAACTTTCTACAATTTTTGCCTCTCCGTATAAAAATCTAGGTAACGGTATTTTTCTTCCAAACATAAAAAACCATTGTTTCTTTGAAGAAATATGCATCCCGCCTTTTTCATCAATATAAAAATTCAATGTAGAAACGAGTAAATGTGGCTCACCAAAATAATCTACAATTTCATTATTCTCTTCATCCAACTGCATAACAGCGTTAAAATATCTTTTCTTATTATGAAAATAAAAAGTACGATTCCACCGTACAAACTCATTTCCATGTTCATCTCGCTCAGCGGTATTATGTATCACAAACGGAACTTTTTGCCCTCGCTCAGAGAAAAACATTCGAAACTTCGATGTAATTTTTAATATTAATTTAACGAAAAAAGATCCTCCATAAATTTCATCCATTTCCCCTTCCCCAATAAAGCTATTTTCCTTTGTTATCGCATATCGTTCCTGCAATTTTGGATGAAGCCTTTTATAAGAATCCCCTAATAATCTTTCATAAATATTAACCATATACTTATCCCTTTCTCGTCCTCTTGCAATTTTTTGCGCTTGGCAAATTAGTGCTATTTATATAACCGACAATCGATAACCCTATTAGAAGAAAATTTAATGTAATCGGATTAAACGGTTGCGTAAAACTAGCGATATTCGTCGATCCTGCCGCTAATGTTAAAACTATCAACACTATAATATGCAATATAAATAGTTTTCGCTTTTGAAGTGGCAATAGCCACATAACACCCCATATTATTTCTAAAAATCCAACTATTTTAAGTATAAAAATACTACTTTCATTCGATCCGATTAGTGCAGAAAGCATCTTTACTTCTTCTGAATGAGTAAACATCAATTTCGGTACAATCCCTTGATATAACCATACGAAAGCAAATAAAAAGCAAACTAGCCAATACGTCATCGTTCTTCTAATTAGCAACTTAGGATGAAGTCCCTTTTCTAACCATAATTTTAAAGCATCAAAACTCCATGCTGTCGCCCAACCTAATAGTGGACGAAAAACATATAAATCTATCACATTTCCTATACGACCAAATCTCGTATCATAATCATATTGCGTTTCAAAATGAATATGTTCTTCATTCGGTGTATACTTCCAATAACCACGCCCTATTTGTATAAGTGATAATTGATTGTCTGTCCAAAATTTTAAAGAGGAAATGCGTTCTCCAGTTTCTTTTCTTATTTCACCTATCGATTCCCCTTCTCCGGCTATTTCAAGTCCAAATCCGATCTTTGTTTTATATAAAAACTTCTGCGGTTCTCCCTCTTTTTTTTCTAAATACGAAATCTCAGTAAAACGAGCATCCCACTCTGTATGTATATCAGGCTCTTGTGTATATGCCCATAGTTTCTCCATTGTTGTGTTCATTTCTGTGGCTACATAAATAGGCTTTTTCTTCCCCATCCTTCCACCTCCCATGCGCTATATTTTCAATGTACATGCAATGAATCGATTTTGCTACATTTTTCACAAACTAATTTAATAAAAAGATAGAATTTCAAAAAAATACAAAAAACACTTGATTCCCTGAAAAATTTAAATTATTATAAAACAAATGTTACCAACAACTTCATAAATCATACACTCTCGCCTAAAACGTGAGATAGAGGTTGCAACGCTTATAAGTATTCTAAAGGAGACACAGAGATGTCTATGATTTTAGAGGAAAGGAAGTGTTGCCGAAATTGATAAATTTCTCTGCATTTATCAATTGGGGCTGTTTTCGAATAGAAACAGAACTGTCATATGTACAGACGTGTACGTATGAAGAGCTATCTACAAAAAAGAGATATCATTTTTATGATATTCCTTTTTTGGCGGTTTTTTTATTAGCTCCGTTTTCTGTTTCCCTTTTCCTGTAACAGCACCATCCTCACTTATTTGAGATGGTGTTTTTTGTTTTTCTCTCTGGTAACTACAGGAATATTGGGATTTGTATATGTCCTAACCTATTCTTAAAAATGGACGAAAGAAGGAATTCGTAATGGAAACGATTGTACAAAAATTTGGCGGTACTTCTGTCGGAAGCGTCGAACGCATTCAACATGTAGCAAATTTAATTATTGAAGAATATGAACGAGGACATAGTATTGTCTCTGTCGTTTCAGCAATGGGAAAAAGTACGGATAAACTTGTAGCACTTGCTAACGCTATTACTGAAAATCCAAGTAAACGTGAAATGGATATGCTCCTATCTACAGGAGAACAAGTAACTATTTCATTATTAACAATAGCACTACAAACAAAAGGTTATAACGCAATTTCATTAACAGGATGGCAAGCTGGTATTACGACAGAATCTGTACATAGTAGTGCACGGATTACTGACATTAACACCACTCGTATTCAGTCTCACCTTACTGAAGGCACGATTGTTATAGTAGCTGGTTTCCAAGGAATAAGTGAAGAAAATGAAATTACAACGCTTGGCCGCGGTGGTTCTGATACAACTGCTGTCGCATTAGCTGCTGCACTAAAAGCAAAAAAATGTGATATTTATACGGATGTGACCGGCGTATATACGACTGATCCACGAGTTGTACAAGATGCTTATAAATTAGATGAAATTTCTTATGACGAAATGTTAGAGCTTGCCAACCTCGGTGCTGGCGTATTACACCCACGCGCTGTTGAATTTGCTAAAAATCATAATGTAATTTTAGAAGTTCGCTCAAGTATGGAACAAGAAAACGGAACAATTGTAAGGGGAGAATGTAACATGGAACAACAATCAATCGTTAAAGGTATTGCATTTGAGGATAATATTACACGTGTCACAATTAAAGGATTAGAACAAGGTGCACTTTCAACAGTTTTCTCTACATTAGCAGCAGCACATATTAATGTAGATATTATTATTCAAAGTATTACAAATGAAGGAACTGTTCACCTCTCCTTCTCGATCCATTCTAATGATTTAAGAGAAACATTAGAAGTATTGGAACAAAATCAAGAAGCACTTCACTATGGATCTGTAGAACATGAAAATCATTTAGCAAAAGTATCAATTGTAGGATCTGGTATGGTATCTAACCCAGGAGTTGCTGCAAATATGTTCACTACTTTAAAAGAAGAAGATATTCATATTAAAATGGTAAGTACATCAGAAATTAAAGTGTCCGTCGTTATTGACCGCCTTCATTTAGTAACAGGTGTCGAGGCGCTGCATCAATCATTTATGGCGAAAATTGAGCCTTTAGTGCAGATGAGTTAATTCCCACCAGTAAAACTTAAAACAAATTATACGAATCTATTTCCTTCTTATATAAATAGAAATAGGGTGGGAATATTTTGCGGGGAAGTCGAAGTTCTTTTATCAAATAGCAACTACAGTATCAAATTCTTGAAACTACTTGAAATGATAGTATTCACGAAATAAAGTTCGCGTATATTTCAATAGTAGAAAGTTTACGAAGTGTTTTTTGTTAACAAGTTGTTATATGACATACCCGAAAACACCTTGTCACATTTTCCTACACTGTGACAAGGTGTTTTTTGTTTAGAAGAGATTCTAGTATAATTATGAGGATAATTAGATAATAAATTTATACATATAAGGAGATAAAGACAATGACAAAAAACAAATTACTAAGAATGGACAATATCAGCATCGTTGTAGAATCACTTGATAACGCAATCTCTTTCTTCAAGGAGATTGGCTTGAACCTCGAAGGGCGAGCTACTGTCGAAGGTGAATGGGCTGGTCGCGTAACTGGACTCGGTTCTCAGTGCGTAGAGATTGCTATGATGGTTACGCCAGATGGTCACAGCCGAATTGAACTTTCGCGATTTCTCCCCCCACCTACTATAGCAGATCACCGGACAGCTCCTGTAAACGCCCTCGGTTATCTGCGCGTCATGTTCACCGTCGAGGACATTGACGAAATGGTATCCAGACTTACTAAGCATGGTGCTCAGCTCGTTGGAGAAGTAGTTCAGTATGAGAACTCGTATCGACTCTGCTACATTCGTGGAACCGAAGGAATTCTAATCGGTTTGGCGGAACAACTCAGTAACAAATAAGTAAGTGACGTTTTATAAAAGGCCTTTACTGAAATATACATTACTGAAGTAAAAATATTTGAAGAAAATTCTTATTCAATAAAACTTAGATTTTCAACCCCGTCCTAACTTTAGAACGGGGCTATACTCGTTTGAGCTTTTAAAATTAAATAACTTTATTATCATTTTACACATAGATTTCAAGACTCTATACAAACAGCTTTTTAACATATTACTTATATCTAAAAATCGTTATAAAACAATTAGATTATTCGCAATACCTTTTCCTAGGAAATATAACGGACTCTTCTCACTTCTTATCATATATATCTTTTCCTTTAAATAACGAGCGAAATTCATTTAAAATAACTTTCTTCACGTCGGAATAAAAGACCATCATGAATAGCGCAGCCCCTAATAAAATCTCTTGAATTCCTTCGTAATCAATGAGAGCACTCATAATTAGCAAACCAAATCCAATATAAAAACCAAACTCATTCTCTTTCTCAAAACCCTCATCTTCTTCATCAATATGTATTTTCTCTTTAAAGTTTTGATTCTCTTTTATTAATTCATCGAGCGTAACGTTGTACATTTCGCTCAATAAAATTAAATTATCAATGTCAGGGTAACTTTTATCATTTTCCCACTTATCCCGCTTTAACAGGCACTAAATCCCATCGTAGCTTTTAAATAAATCAAGGAAGCCAGATGGGATTAACTGCCTATAAAAGCCCGATTGGTTCAACTAATAATCAGTGGGATAAATCGCTCCACTGATTAAAGTTTCACTTTATACACCGCTTGCCTAGTTACACCGATTTTCTTTGCGACATCCTCTTGTGAAAATCCTTTTGATTCTCGTAATTTTTTTAATTGTTCTCCCAAGTTCATAACGTCCCCTCCTTTAACAAATTATTACATAAAAGGAGATGAAAAAGAAAGAAACTATTAGTGACACTCACTGTAAACCACCAGTTTACACAATAAAAAAGGGAGAGTAACTCTATTTTCGAGCCACTCTCCCTCTCACTTATATTAAAACAAATGAATGTTTTCTTTCTTGCAAGCTTCACGTAAATCATCAGGCCATACAGAAGATTGAACTTCACCGATATGTGCTTTACGTAAGAAGTACATACACATTCTTGATTGTCCAATACCACCACCAATTGTTAATGGTAGTACGTCTTCTAAAATACCTTTATGGAAATCATACTCACGTTTGAAGTCTTCACCAGTTTTCGTTAATTGCTCATCAAGTGCTTTACTATCAACACGAATTCCCATTGATGATAATTCGAACGAAGCTTGTAGTACTGGGTGCCAGAATAAAATGTCACCGTTTAATTTCCAATCATCATAATCGGACGCGCGTCCATCGTGCTTTTCACCTGAACGGAGTGCATCACCAATTCCAATAATAAAGACTGCACCGTGTTCTTTCGCAATTGCATGTTCACGATCTTTCGGTGTTAATTCTGGATATTTATCTTCCAGTTCTTGAGAAGTAATGAAAACAATTTCTTCTGGTAAATACTTTCCAAGGAACGGATACTTTTCAAATAAGTGATTTTCCAATTCTTTGAATATTCCATAAATTGTTTGTACTGTTTTTTGTAAGTAATCGATAGTACGCCATTCTTTTTGAACGATTTTTTCCCAATCCCATTGGTCAACATAAATGGAATGCGTTGCATCAAGTTCTTCATCACGACGAATCGCGTTCATGTTTGTATATAAACCTTCACCAGCTTCATATCCGTATTCATGTAATGCAAATCTTTTCCACTTCGCTAGTGAATGTACAATTTCTAATTCTTCTCCTGAATGTAACATATCAAATTCAATTGGACGTTCTACACCGTTTAAGTGATCGTTTAATCCTGATTTCTTCGTTACGAATAATGGTGCAGATACGCGGAATAGTTCAAGGCGCTTTGCTAATTGATCCTCGAAAAATGTTTTAACTTCCTTAATTGCGATTTGAGTCTCTCTTACTGTCATTAATGATTGATACATGGTGGTTTCCTCCTAAAATGTTTGGATGTTGTGAAAAGAAGCCAACAAAAAAAGCCCTTCTTTCCCAAAAAACTGGGACGAAAGACTTTGGTTCCGCGGTACCACCCAAATTAGCAACAGAGGTTGCTCACTTATACAATACGGAGATTAAAAAATCTCGATACTGTTCTTCTTGTAACGGCGAAGTTCCCGGCTAAGTCTACTTTCCTATAAAGGATTTCGGTTAGCGACTCCAGGAGGTTCTTCATAATAGGCTTCGTATCAGGCTCACACCGTCCCTGACTCGCTTAAACTACATCCTACTACTACTCGTCCTTTCATAGTCGTTTTATTGTCACATCTCTGAAACATTTTATTAATGATTATTCTATACAAAAAATCGATAAAGTCAACAAAAAGTTTTAAAATATTTTTCAATTCTTTATTTTATGCCTTTACCGACTGTTCTTAATATAACATTTTTATTTCCTTTGTCTCTTCAATCCAAAAAACATTTCACTAATTGAAACTAACATATATACAACAACTAGTGTGATTGTTCGAAATATA
Source organism: Bacillus sp. SRB_331 (assembly GCF_003264175.1). Taxonomy (NCBI): domain Bacteria; kingdom Bacillati; phylum Bacillota; class Bacilli; order Caryophanales; family Bacillaceae; genus Bacillus; species Bacillus sp. SRB_331. The sequence continues at coordinate 56,188 of NZ_NADV01000044.1, forward strand.
GAATCCGCAGTATTTCTTATTATTTTCATTTTCTTTATAATTCCTTTCAGTTTACTCGCAATTTCATGATATACTATAGCATTCAAGCAGTTTGTTTTTATTTAAAGCAAGCATAGTCATTTATCGATAGTATTTTTCTAAAACATTGGCTATTATCAAATCAGATTTTTTATATAACGGAGTGATCATATGAGTAAAACGAAAGCAAAACCGAAAAAAGGTGTAGGACAAGGTACAGGAAGTAAAGGATGGAACCGTTGGCAATCAAGTGCGAAAAAGAAAGCTGCAAAACCATACAAAAGTAAAGGTACAAAGAAATAAAATAAATAGTGGGAGACGAACAACTCCCACTATTTAAAGTTTCACTTTATCTCTTTACTTTGTACAAAACAAAATATAATTATTACAACAAAAAAGCTATGCTTTCATCTCTATGAAAGCATAGCTTTTTCCATATTAAATCATAAGAATATCGCGGATTTCTTCCTCCGTAATAGAAGATAACTTCTCTTCTCCCGGCTCGATAATTTCAGCGATTAAATTTTTCTTACTCTCTTGTAACTCGTGCATTTTTTCTTCAATTGTTCCATGTGCTACTAACTTAATCACTTGCACTGTATTTTTTTGTCCCATTCGATACGCTCTATCCGCTGCTTGTTGTTCAACAGCTGGATTCCACCACAAGTCGTACAATATAACTGTATCTGCACCTGTTAAATTTAGTCCTGTGCCACCTGCTTTTAACGAAATAAGAAATAGATCCCCTTCTCCTTCGTTAAACCGATTGCATAGCTCTACACGTTCTTGCGCTGGTGTACTCCCGTCTAAATAAAAGTATGGAACTGCTTGACGATTTAATTCACGTCCGATTATCGAAAGCATCTTCGTAAATTGGGAAAAGATAAGAATTCTCTTTCCTGTACTTCTACATTCCTCCAAAATTTCTAGCAGCTGATCAAATTTAGCTGAACTACCTTTATAGTCATCAACAAACAAAGCAGGATGACAACAAATTTGCCGTAGTCTCGTTAAACCAGCTAAAACCCGAATTTTATTTTTACGTAACGTATCTTTATCCAAATGTTTTAACGTTTCTTCTCTTAACTTTGCTAAATAAGCTGCGTAAAGCCTCTTTTGATCTGGTAAAAGTTCTGATGATTGTAAGTGCTCTATTTTTTCTGGGAGTTCGTGTAATACATCTCCCTTTAACCTTCTTAACACGAAAGGTTTTACCCGCTTCGCAATATCTTCACGTCTTAAATCGCCGAACTCTTTTCTTCCTGGTAATAATTCTGGGAAGACAACGTGGAAGATAGACCATAGCTCTTCTAATGAATTTTCTACAGGTGTTCCTGTTAATCCAAAACGGTACTCCGCCTGAACTGTTTTTACCGCTCTTGCAGTTTGCGTCGTATGATTTTTAAATGCTTGTGCTTCATCAAGAAATAGCGTATGAAATGGCTGCGCATATAACCTTATATCTCTTCTCAGTAAAGGATATGACGTAATTACTACATCAAATTTCGTTACATCTTTTAAAAGATTTCGGCGCTCTTCTTGGTTTCCATCTGCAATAACAGCTCTAATATGCGGAGTGAATTTTTTCAACTCGCTAAGCCAGTTATAAACGAGGGAAGACGGAGAAACAACTAATATAGGCAGTTTTTTTTCTCGAATCTCAGGCAAAACAGAATCTATAAAAGCAATACTTTGCAACGTTTTCCCAAGTCCCATATCATCAGCTAAAATGCCGCCAAAACGATAATAGGCAAGTGTTTTCATCCACTGGAATCCGTATGTTTGATACTCTCTCATTATCGCATCTAAGCCACTTGGCACCGCAAACTTCAGCTTTTTAGGGTTTTGAATGTTCTCTACCAATTCTTGAACGGACTCATCTAAACTTAATACGTTTCCTTCTTGCAGTGAATTCATCCATTTCACACTACGAATAAGAGGGACATCTATTTCTTCGCCCTTTAAAAATTCTTTTCGAATACTAGATTCTTTTATAAACTGATTAATATCATTAAACTCTTTACTCTCAAGTGATAGTAGAGCACCACTTGCTAAACGATAATATTTTCGTTTCTCCTCAAGAGCGACTAATACCCCTTTAATTTCTGCCTCTGGAATACCTTTTATATCAAAGCGGAATGATAACCAATCAATTCTCTCTTTCCTTCTAACTCTTATAAGAGGAGCTGTGTCTCCCTTATGAATTCGTAATTTGATTGCTGACGTCGCATAAATATCAACTAAACCTTTTAACGTTGGAACAGCATGATATAAAAAGTTATACTCAGCTTCTTCATTATGCATAAAATAACCGCCTTCCGTTTTCGCGAAGGCACTTTCACTCATAATGTCTAAAATCTCTTTTTCCTTTTTCTCATCACGATTAAAAACAGATGGCTGCCCATCCTCTTCTAACGGATTAATCACGACGTTTCCATAATGAAATTCGAGACCTGCTAACAAACGATTTTTCACTCGATCTAAATACAATTTTGCTTTTAGCGAAGGCGTTTCCACACAATCTGATACTACCTCATCTATTCGCACAGTTCCTAGCTTCATTAACCCTGGTACAACTTTTGCTACAAAGTGCTCCATCTTATCTGCTGGAATATACAATTGGTTACTACTAGAACGATTCATCATTTTTTGTAATTCGATAAGCCGCTTACAATCCTCAGCGTTCAACTGATACAGTTTCCCTCCAAATAGAGCATAACTATACGTATCCATTACTTCTACTTGTTGTAAGCCGTCAATATAAAGTGTAAACCCACCGTTACTCCCTTTATTAAACTCAAAATGTAAAGGAAGTAGCCCTTTTGAAATTTGTAAACCGTGAAAAGATTTTCCATCTTGATTAAGTCCCACAAACTCAACTTTAGAAAGTAAAGAAAGCATATCCTTCCATGAAGCTGGCGGTATTAAAATCATACTATCATCTTGTTTTGCATGTACTTCCAGTGTATCCTCATACATTTTTTCATTATGATAAATTTTAATGAGCTGCTGAATAATCGCATCCGTTTCTTGCCTGAAGCTATGTACATCTGGTGTGTATGTAAATTCATTGGAACAATGAAAAGTCTCTCTTTTCTCCACGTTAGAAAGAAATTCTCTAATATGATTTATAAAATATGTTTTCGCAAGTTTTAACTGAATTCCAAGAAGGGCCCCACCGCTTTTCGTCGCTACTGGTGAACATATAAACGCAACATCTAATATTTCACGTGTATCAAAACGGTGTTGTTTACTTTTTGGCCGCAGTGGTTTGTCTGCAAACAACTGAAACATCCCGCTCGTTAATTGATCATTTTCGCTCATATTTTCGGACATGCCGCCCGTTTGCTGGTTATAATTTATTTGTATTAGTACGGCTGCAACATGTTGACAGTACGTTTGAAAAGACGCTAATGAAGGACAACTACATTTCGCAACAACATCACCTTTTTTAGCTTTTTCTACTGTAACATGAAAATCTTCATTCCCTTTTACCGTTGCCTCGCAAATTTCTTTATTTTCATCATAATGATTTATTATTACTTTATTTGATTTATAATAAGCTTCACCTCTTTTATATGAGGTCTCTCCGCATACTTCTTTAATAATCGATTTATTTAATGTAAAACTCATTTTTTGACACTTCCTTAATTTAAAACCAGTTTCTCTTAACTAACATTTTACATGCTCTAAGAGAAAATATAAAATGTAGATTTAATAAAAAAAGATGCTCATTTATAAGCACCTTTTTTCACGCTATCTCCATCAACCGTTTTGCCTCAAAATACAACACTTGAATAAACTTCTTCGTATTAATACGTATATGACCAGAAGTTGCTACTTCATCCTTTGTCATTTCTGTCATTCGTTTTCTAACTACAGTGAAATCAAAAAATTTCGGAGCATAGCTTTCAAATTTCGGATTCGAAAAGTCTGTTAATCCAAGGGAAGCTAAGTGATTTAACGATTGATAAATCGCTCTACGTACCCTTTGTTCAGATGCTTTTCTCTCCTTATCTATATCTGCATCTGAAGCTATATTCTCTAATTTTCTTATAGTTATATGGTGAAAGATATCTTTTAGCGCAGGAAATCCAAATTCAAACGTTTGCTCTTTTTCTTGTCCATATAAATATTCCAACATACTAAGTAAATCTTTACTTCCATTCTCTCCTGCAATACCAAGTTCTGATAATAAATAGCGCCCTGAATCTGCTATTCTTTTTCCTTCTTGCATTGGCTCATTTCGAACTTGCGGCTGTTCCCACTTAAAAACGTTATTCAATGATTTTTGAATATCATGTATAGAGCGCTCTAAACGAATACGTTCCATTACTTTACGTACAACAGACATAACCTCAATTTTATTCAATGGTTTTGTAATATAATATTCAACACCAAGTGTATACGCCTCACCAATAAGCTGTTTCGATTCAACTTGAGAAATCATAATGATTTTCCCTGTAAAAGAGGATGCAATATGGCGAACTGTTTCAATCCCATCTCGCATTGGCATTAATAAATCAATAAATAAAATATCTACTTTTTTAAAATTTAATTGATCCGCTTCAATAAAAGCTCCATCTTCCGACTCTCCAATTACTTCCCCAAGATCGCCATCTTCAATAATTTGTGAAAGCATGGAGCGGAAAACTTCATCATCATCTACGATATAATAAAACAACTTTATTCTCCTTCCCGCTTTAAACTGCACTCCGGTAAACAAACGATAAACTTACACCCTCCGCCAGTTTCTCGGTCTTCTAATCTCACTTCTCCACCTAGCTCTGTTACCATTTCGTTTATGTAAGAAAGTCCAATACCTGTTGAAGGTGTTCCCGTTTGATCATACTTTGAAGTAAATCCTGGCTTAAATACTAATTTCTTATACTTCTGTGCAATACCAGGACCATCGTCAATTACTTCAAAGAATATATGTTTATCTCGTTTATATAGCTTAATAATAATGAGACCTCTACCCTCAATTGCTTCAACTGCATTTGCAACTAAGTTATTAAAAATGGATAAGACCGTGTACACATGATATTCTGCATGCTCACCTTCTATATGTTCCGAAAAACGTATATCTTTTTCTAACATTTCAGCGTACTTCTCATTAATTCTTACAATCATTTCCGCTAATTCATGTCCTTCTACATACTCAGCCACATTTTTATCTAATAACAGTTTAGATAGTCCTGCAAAAATTCTTTGATTATCCTTTTTGATTTCGTGCACTTCTCCTGCTATTTTTAATGCTGTTTTGCTATTTAAATCATCGTTCGCTTGTAAGTTTCGATATAGTTGATATGCTTCTTGTGTAATTAACTCAGCATTTTGTAACGTTTTTTTCAAATGGACAGATTCCACATATAAATTAGAGAGGTACATTAACATATTTTCATTTTCTTTTCGAACTTGTGATTCTTTTAACTTCGTTTCATATAAGTTCATCATATTTAAAAAACCAAGTGCAAAGAAACTACGGAAAATAGCAATAATAATTAGTTTATTCACTTCAGAAACTGTTATCGTTGTCCCCAGCACTAACATATGATAAAACGCAAGTTCAGACATACTTGCGATAATTTCAATTGTAATTCCAAGACATCCTATCACAATTGGCTTCTGATGAAACTTATTCACCCTACAAAGCGAAAAAAGACTTCCATAAATAAAATAATAAAAGAACACAGGATAACGCAAATAAAATGATTCTGTCATATGGAATGAACCTTGCAATACCCAGTCAAGACATACACGAAATAAGACTACAGATATACCTACAAGAATACCTGCAGCTGCTGCTGGCACTCTTCTTAAAAATAGTAATAGAAAGAAGAAAAGCGGTGTCCCGAAACTAACACGAAACATATCATTAAAAGGATGAAAATTCAGCTCTCCAGCAATCGGAACAACAACCATTAATATAATTAAAAGATACATATCTTTCTTCCATAATTGATTCCAATTCAAAGGTGCCACTTCCTATGCTTTTTTCAATTGTAAAAGTGAAAGCCCGCTTATAATTATAAACGGGCTTTATTTCTATATTCTAACCTTTTCTACCGCTTTTATTTGGCGATACTCCGGTTCCCATATTGCTTCTTTTACTGCAATCTTAATATCGTCATCACTTAAGTTCTCTCTAGCAACACCTTCTGCAACTGCAACTTTCGCTACTTCAATCGCAACCAGTTCAGAGATATTACGTAACTCTTCAACTTCTGGCAAAATAGGCGCTCCTGGCTGACTTGTATCTACCATACTTGCAACTGCTTCTGCTGCTGCTGCGAACATTCCATCCGTCATGACGCTTGCACGAACAACAATTGTACCAAGACCTAGTCCTGGGAAAATAAGTGCGTTATTTGACTGTCCAATCACATACGTTACACCGTTATATGTAACCGGTTCAAACGGACTTCCTGTTGCAACTAATGCTTTTCCTTCTGTCCACTCGATTAAATCTGCTGGTTTCGCTTCAGCAAGTGGCGTTGGATTCGACATTGGTAAAATGATTGGTCTTTCTACATGAGAAGCCATTTCTTTAATAATTTCCTCTTTAAATGCGCCTGCAACAGTAGATGTGCCAATTAAAATTGTCGGTTTTACATGTTTCACAACTTCAGCAAGTCCGATAGCATCATTTTGTTTCCAATCACTTACTTCAGCTTCTTTTCTTGCATATGGAATTTGAAAATCAAGAAGATCTTCCATATTATCTGTAACCAACCCATTACGGTCAATACACCAGAAACGATTATGTGATTCTTCGTCTGATAAGCCGACACGAACCATTGCATCTCTTACTTGATCTGCGATACCGATTCCAGCCGTACCAGCACCAAACACAACTACACGGTGTTCACTTAACGGTACACCAGAAGCTTTTACTGCCGATAATACAGCAGCAAGTGAAACTGCCCCTGTACCTTGAATATCATCATTAAACGTACAAACGTCATGACGATATTTATCTAAAATTTTTCGTGCATTTCGAGAACTGAAGTCTTCCCAATGTAGAAGTGCTTTCGGGAATTGTTTATTTACCGCTTGAACAAACGTATCAATAAATTCATCGTAAGCTTCACCTGTTATACGAGGGTGACGATTTCCAATATAAAATGGATTGTTTAATAATTCCTCACGATTTGTACCTACATCTAAAATTACCGGTAATACACGGCTAGGATCGATTCCAACTGCGGCCGTATATACAGCCAATTTCCCGATTGCGATGTTAATTCCACCAACACCCCAATCACCAATTCCTAATATACCTTCTCCATCCGTTACAACGACTAAATCAATGTTTTCAGCTGTTGCACCGATATTTGCAAATGCATCTTCAATACCTGATGGATCGTTAATTGATAAATAAATGCCACGTGGTTTACGGTATTCATGACTATATCTTTGAATTGCTACACCTACAGTTGGTGTATATACAATCGGTAACATTTCACGTAAATGCTCTGTTAAAATACGATAAAATAACACTTCATTTCGATCATGTAACGCTGTTAAGTATACATTCTTTAATAAATCATCCGGCTGAGAACTAAATTGTTCATATGCTCGGCGTGCTTGTTCTTCTAACGTTAAAACCGCTGGCGGTAATAACCCTTTTAAACCTAACTCTTCTCTTTCCTCTTGTGTGAAAGCTACCCCTTTATTTAAAAGTGGTGTTGATAATACTTCTGCTCCTCTTAATGTTGTTTCTAATGTACCATTAGAAGCCACTGTAAACTTACTCATAACATCCCTACCTCTATTCATATATAGCATTTCTATATTGTAAACAAAAAAGAGGGGATTGTCCCCCTCTTCTTTTAATTTTTCTTTAAAAGAGTTGCTCCTGCAATCCCTGGGTGTGTCATTTCGAATGGATCTAGAATTAACTCTAATTCTTCTTGTGACAATACACCATTTTTCACACATAGTTCTCGAACGGATTGCCCTGTCGCAATTGCTTCTTTCGCAACGCGAGCTGCTGCTTCATAGCCGATATGAGGGTTCACGGCTGTAATAATTCCTACACTCTTCTCAACGTACTCTTTTAAGCGATCTTCATTCGCTTCAATTCCTTTTAAGCAATTATCTGTAAAGGCACGGAAACCGTTATTCATAATGCTAATAGATTGAAGTAAGTTGAAAACAAGTACTGGTTCCATAACATTTAATTCTAATTGTCCTGCTTCTGAAGCAAGGCAAATGGTATGGTCGTTACCAATTACTTGGAACGCAATTTGATTAATTACTTCTGGCATAACAGGGTTTACTTTCCCTGGCATAATAGATGAACCTGGTTGACGAGCTGGTAGCATAATTTCCGCTAATCCAACGCGTGGACCTGATGCCATTAGACGAAGGTCGTTCGCAATTTTAGACATGTTCATCATACATACTTTAAGTACTGCAGATACTTCAGTGTACGCATCCGTATTTTGAGTTGCATCTACTAAATCTTCTGCACCAACAAGTGGTAGTTCACTAATTGTAGCTAAATGTTTTACAACTGCTTCAATATATTCTGGATCTGCATTTAAGCCTGTACCAACTGCAGTTGCTCCCATATTTACTTCATATAAATGTTGACGTGATTGCTTGATACGTTTCATGTCACGTTCAAGTACGCGGGAGTATGCTTTAAATTCTTGTCCAAGACGAATTGGCACAGCATCTTGTAAATGTGTACGACCCATTTTAATAACATGATCGAACTGTTCTGCTTTTAATTCAAATACATCATGCATATAACCCATTGTTTGTAATAAGCCTTCTAATGCATTTAATGTTGCAATATGAATCGCTGTTGGGAATGCATCGTTTGTTGATTGTGCCATATTTACATGACTGTTTGGACTAATATAATCATAGTCTCCCTTTTCCATTCCTAATAATTCAAGGGCACGATTGGCAATGACTTCATTTGCGTTCATATTCATTGAAGTACCTGCACCACCTTGAATTGGATCAACGATGAAATGATCATGCCATTTCCCCTCAAGGATTTCTTGTGATGCTTCTGCGATAGCACCACCCTTTTTCAATTCCAATCTTCCTACATCTGCATTAGCAAGTGCTGCCGCTTTTTTTACAATTGCTAACGCTTTAATTAAACCTTCATGAACTTTGTATCCTGTAATCGGGAAATTCTCTACTGCACGCATTGTTTGTACACCGTAGTACGCATAATTTGGTACTTCTTTTTCACCTAAAAAATCTTTTTCGATTCGTACTCCATTTTTAACTTCAGTTAATGTTGCCATGATTACTCACTCCTTAACAATCTCTTACGCTGCTTTTGTTTGTTTGACCGTTTCTACATATTGTTTTGCTTTCTCATCATCGAATTCGCCTTCCCACTTCGACATAACAATGGCAGCTAATGCATTTCCTAATACATTGACAGCTGAGCGAATCATATCTAAAATGCGGTCAATTCCCGCAATTAATGCGATGCCTTCTAGCGGTAAGCCCATTGATCCTAACGTCGCTAATACAACAACGAATGATGCACCCGGAACTCCCGCCATACCTTTGGATGTTAACATGAGAACGAATAATAGCGTTATTTGCTCCGTCAGTGACATGTGTACACCGTACATTTGTGCAACAAACAATGCCGCTAACGCTTGATAAATAGCTGATCCAGTCAAGTTAAATGTATAACCTGTCGGAATTACGAAAGAGGCAACTGCCTTTGGACAACCGAACTCTTCCATTTTTCTCATTATATTAGGTAAAACAGCTTCTGAACTTGCTGTCGTAAATGAAAGAATAAGTTCTTCTTTTAAAATTTTCATTAATGTAAAAATATTTACTCCAACCATTCGCGCATTAATACCTAATACAATCACAACGAATAGTATAACAGTTACGTATACAGCTAGCACTAGTTTTCCTAAAGGAAGTAGTGTTGCTACACCAAATTTTGCAACCGTAACAGCAATTAATGCGAATACACCAAATGGTGCGAATTTCATCACTTGATTTGTAACCCAGAACATCGCTTCGAGCACACCTTCAAAAAAGTTAAAAACAGGCTTTCCTTTTTCTCCGATTGCTGCAACTCCTAAACCGAATAGTACTGAGAAGAATATAATCGGTAATAAGTCACCTTGTGTAATAGACTCAAATATATTTTTCGGTACAATATGAACAATCGTTTCTGCAAAGCCTTTCTTCTCTGTTGCATCTGCTGTTTGTTTATAAGAAGAAATATCACTTTGCTGTAAATTACTCATATCAACGCCAGTACCTGGTTGGAATATATTTGCTGCAAGTAATCCCATTAAAATAGCAATCGTCGTAATAATTTCGAAATAAAGAATTGTCTTACCGCCCAGTTTCCCAAGCTTTTTCATATCACCTACACCAGCTACCGCAACAATTAATGCTGAAATAACAATTGGTACTACAATCATCTTAATTAAGTGAATAAATATATCCCCAATTGGTGTGATATAAGAAATCGCCGTTTTATTGCCATAAAAGATTGCCCCTACTACAATCCCTAAAACAAGCGCGACAAAAATTTGTGTTGCCAATCCGAATTTTTTCATTTATGTTCATCCCCTTCATGCGAACGCTTTCAATTTGAATTTATAAAAGCTACTCACACATCATATAAGCGAACCTACAAAATCATACAAAAACCTACAAGTTTGTCACAAAAAATTCAAATTTATTTCTTATAATATTCATTGACACTTTTTTATAAAAAAGAAATAAAATAACCTTGATAAAACATCAGATTATTTCGTATAATCTAAAAGATATACGTATTCTAAATAAATGGGGATGAAAAGGAGTGGATGTTATGAAAAATCACGTGAAGAAGTTCATCATATCTATTTCTTTTCTATTTCATTTTCTTACGAAGGAACAAAGGCATTCGCCTTTGTTCCTTTTTTATTGCAATCTATATAGGGGGAATTGTTATGAAACCATATAAACGCGTCCTAATTAAACTAAGTGGCGGCGCACTTGCTGATCAATCTGGAAATAGCTTTAACTCCAAACGATTAGAACATATCGCAAACGAAATAATATCCATTATTGACCTAAATATCGAAGTATCCATTGTCATCGGCGGCGGTAACATTTTCAGAGGTCATCTAGCTGAAGAATGGGGAATTGATCGTGTAGAAGCTGATAATATCGGTACGCTAGGTACGATTATTAACAGCTTAATGCTTCGCGGCGTTTTAACAAGTAAAACAGATAGAGAAGTACGCGTTATGACTTCCATCCCTTTTAATGCAGTAGCTGAACCATATATTCGCCTACGTGCAGTACATCATTTAGATAACGGTTATGTTGTCATATTCGGTGGTGGTAACGGGCAACCATTCGTTACGACAGATTACCCAAGTGTACAAAGAGCCATTGAAATGAATAGCGACGCCATTTTAGTCGCAAAACAAGGAGTAGACGGTGTCTTTACAAGTGATCCGAAACATAACAAATCAGCGAAAATGTACAGTAAACTGAACTATAACGATATTGTTAGGCAAAACATACAAGTAATGGATCAAGCAGCTTTATTGCTTGCTCGAGATTATAATTTACCGGCACACGTCTTTAACTTTGATGAGCCTGGTGTTATGAAAAGAATTTGTTTAGGTGAACATGTTGGGACGTTGATTAATGATGATGTTTCGATGCTTGTGCATGAAAAATAGTATTTTCCATTAACAAAGGGAGCTTTTACAGATCATCTTCTTTAGTGAAGTGCTTTAAGTGACCATAATGTTGATAGAACAAACTTAAATAAAGTGAAACTTTAATCAGTGGAGGTTTTGTCCATCCCCACTGATTATTAGCCTTCTCCAATCGGGCTTTTACGAGCATTTGATCTCCCACCTAACTTCTTTGCTTTAGCCGAATTTTGAGGTGGGAATCTTACCGCTCGTTAATGTAGGATAAATAGTCCCCTACTTTGTATAACAAGGGGACTTAAGTTTTTATCGTAAACTTATCAAGGCCCTTTATAATTTTAGAATTTCTTTATGAGAGCTCTTCTGAATCCCACACTTCAATAAATTCAAAACCTTTTAAATCACTTTGTTCAATTAAAACCTTCAATTCATCCGAAATAAAAACAGCCGTAGGATGAATTTTTCCATTTATGTAAACCTTAAAAATCATTTCATTTTGAACAGTATTATTATCAAATGCAAATTTTTCGCATCCTATTATTAAACCTGTAATCAGTTTTTTTAAAGTTGCTTTATCACTATCAATTGCATCTAGTACATTCAATACATGAACTAAATAATATATCTCACTATTTGAGTTACGTATAAGGGGTAAGAATTCCACATCAGCACCTACTATAGATTCTAATAATTCCTTTGCCTTTTCACTGACCATTAGGGCACCAATTTCTCCCCAGAAATGTGGAAAGTCACTGGCCTTTCCTTCCTCTAAACATTCAACAGGTAACTTTCTCCATGAATCTACTAGTTTTATTGTAGAGTTAAACTTCCCTTCAAAAAACTTTTTATCCTCTTTAAAATTTAATAATTGAAAAGACTCATAGTTATCTAACCCACTCTTTAACTCCCATATTTTCATACTTATTCTCCTTAATTATTCTTTTATCTTCTAAAGTAAATAGATTATTACGTAACAAAAAATCGTTTACTTCTATTTACTTTGTAATCCTAAAATATATATTGAATATTAATTATCATCTCTTTCTACACTTATTCATAATAAAAAGCTTATACAAATGCATAAGCTTTTTATTTTTTACTCTCTTAGATATGGATTCCCATTAATAATCTAATTAAATTAGATTTCTTTACGCACCCTCTTCTGAATCCCACACTTCAGTAAATTGAAAACCTTTTAATTCACTCTCTAAAATTACATTTTTGAATTGATCTGATACTAAAAGATAGTTAGGATGTACCTTTCCATTTATATTCAATTTAAAAATCGGTTCGTCCTGGACAACATAAGGAATAAATACAAATTTTTTACATCCTATTATTAAACCTGAACTTAACTTATCAAAGATTGTTTTATTAGTATCAAGTGCTTCCAACACCCTTAAAACATGCATAGCATAGTATTGTTTATTTGTTTGTTTATGAATTAATGGTAAAAATTCAACATTATCTCCTACTATAGATTCTAAAACATTCTTGGCTTTTTCACTAATTATTTGTACACCAGACTTCCCCCAAAAAATAGGGGAATCGCTTGACTTTCCTTCATCTGTTACCTCAATAAACTTAGGCGTCCATGAATCTGACAAACTCACCATAGAATTAAAACTAGTTTTAAAATATTTTTTATCCTCTTCATAGTTCAATAATTGAAAGGTTTCATAATCATCAGTCGAGCTTTTTAATTGCCAAATTTTCATACCTTTTTACTCCTTTAGAATTTAACTAGTAAGCATCTAAGATTATTTAAGTTAATTTCCGTCCAATAACTTTTCTCTTATATTAGGCAAGGCAGCAATTGACTCTGCTTAAGTACCCACCAAAGCGTTTAACTTCACTTAACAATCTGTATACTTCTATAACATACTCTGGACTACGCTTACCTATATTTAGCGTTTCAGTAGTCACATAATCGTTCATTTTACATAGGTACTTTTCAGATGAGTGAATACTACATAAATTCCTTATGTTACTTTTCATCCATGTATTAGAGAAGTGTTATTTTTAATGCTTCCTCAAGCATTGTTTTAAAATCATCATACGTGTTCATCACTGTACCAGACGGTTTATCCAGTTCATGATAAGTACCTTCAGATAAATTTTTACAGAACCATGCAATATTTGAATCTCCAAAGAAAAGATACTCTTTTTGAAATTCATTTTCATACCAAATCTCATTCATTTCTATGAATCCACAAATTTGTTCACCCTTTTCTGTTTCTAGTAAAAAAGAATCAACTCCGTAAAGGACCAATCCATCAAAATCCAAACTATTTACAGTTTTAAGAAACTCTACGTATTCACTTGGTAAATCAACATTTAATTTTTCTTTTGCATGTTCTCTTAATCTCTGAACTTCAGTATCCGTTGCAGGTGTATTCAACTTATAATTAACACTTTCCAGTATATCTTTGATTTCTAAAATTAGATCTTTCCACATATAAAAACCTCTTTCTAAATTTATTTATTCCCCTTTAGGATAGATGTTGTGTTTTGGGATAGGCCAACTTATGTCTACACTGTCACCTGGTTGTAATCCTTTGGTTAGCGTACGTTGTGTATTAGTTATAACCTTATGATATGGATGATTTTGTATCAAAGTTAAATTTTCAAATGTATTTGTTCCACCATCATCTAAGGGAAGATCATGATGTACTTGCCAGCCTTTTGGGTTGTTTCCTTTTTTCATTCTTTCTATATCAGCATCTGTGATTCCCGCTTTCCTAAATTCAACAAGCTTATCAGAGTCATTTATAATTTTAGGATTTCTTTATACGTGCTCTGCTGAATCCCATACCTCTACAAATTCGAAACCTTTTAAACCACTTTCTAAAACTGCATTTCTAAACTCATCACATACTAAAACAGTAGAAGAATGTAATCTTTGATTTAAAAATGTTTTAAATATTATCTGTCCCTCAACTCTATTGGCTAAAAATGCGTATTTTTCGAACCCAATTATTAACCCTGTACTTAGTTTTTCGAAAACTGCTTTATTGTAGTTAATTGCATCAATTGTATTTAAAACGTTTATTAGGTAATAAACTTCACCTGTAACATCATGAATTAGTGGCAGAAGCTCAACATTATTACAGATTAGAGGCTCTAATATCTCTTTTGCTTTTCTACTAATCATTGGCGTACCAAGTTCTCCCCAGAACATGGGACAATCACTATGGTTATCTCCTTCTACACATTCAACAAAAAGTTCTCCCCAAGAATCGGACATTTCAACTGCCGAATCAACTTTCCCCTCAAAATACCTTGTATAATCCGTATTTAGATTTAATAGTTGATAAGATTCATAGTTATCTAACCCACTCTTTAACTCCCATATTTTCATACTTATTCTCCTTAACTATTTCTTGTATCTTCTAAAGTAAATAGATTATTACGTAACAAAAAATCGTTTATTTCTATTTACTTTGTAATCCTAAAATATATATTGAATATTAATTACCATCCCTTTCTACACTTATTCATAATAAAAAGCTTATACAAATGCATAAGCTTTTTATTTTTTACTCTCTTAGATACGGAGTCCCATTAATAATCTATTTAATTTAGATTTCTTTACACACTCTCTTCTGAATCCCACACTTCAATAAATTCAAAACCTTTTAAATCACTTTGTTCAATTAAAACCTTCAATTCATCCGAAATAAAAACAGCCGTAGGATGAATTTTCCCATTTATGTAAACCTTAAATATCATTTCATTTTGAACTATATTAAAATCAAATGCGAACTTTTCACAACCTACTATAAGGCCTGTAATCAGTTTTTTAAAGATTGCTTTATCTCCATCAATCGCATCTAGTACATTCAACACATGGACCAAGTAATATACCTCACTAGTTGAATTGCGTAAAATTGGTAAGAATTCAACATTATCGCCTATTAAAGGTTCAAGTACTTGCTTGGCTTTTTCACTAATCATTGGTGCACCAGTTCCTCCCCAAAATTTAGGGAAATCACTATAATTATCTCCTTCAATACACTCTATATATATATTGCCCCATGAATTTGCTAAATGAGTTATCGAATTTATTTTTCCATCAATATATTTTTTGTGGTCTTCTTCAAAATTTAATAACTGGAAAGACTCATAGTTATTAAACTTACTTTTTAATTGCCAAATCTTCATATTTTCCCTCCTACATGCTCTGTTACTTACTGAAGTTTCATTACTTTGGTTGATTTAGTTTTATCCTGCCATCTAATAATCCTTCTCTGATTGTCTGGAGTGCTGCAACAGCATCAGCTTGAGTACCACCAAACTCTTTAATCTCTGTCAGTGTATCATATACTAATTCTATATACTCTGGTCCATGATTACCTATATGCATTGCCTCCGTAGTTACATATTTACTATCTATTGCTCGATATCCTGGTAAAAATACTCCGTTAACAGCAGAGTTAGGGTCTATTTCAAACTCTTTCATTAATTTTTGTATTTCCACAGCCCTACCATCGTTCCACGGTACAATATGATGTGCTGCATTATGGTATGGAGGCGGATCAATCCCAGCGTCTTTTAGTTCTTCACGTAACACTCGGGATGCCGTATAAGAATCAGGATATTCCTTTTCTACAGTTACCCTATCAAGTACTTTATCTGCATAATCCTTAATTACCTCTTGTACATCCTTAACTCTACTTTTTCTACCAGTCGTAGAAAACATAAATGTTTCACGAGCTTTTTGTAAAACTTCAAAAGTTTTTATTTGATTGCTTCCAAATCCACTCGCACCTGCAAATGCCAACCGATCTGTCAGCGGTAATTTATTTGTGAAAGAAGAGATTCCTGTAGAAAATTTTGCACCTTTAGCTAATGTCGTGACTTTACTTATCCCTTTATCACCAATAAGCCCTAATCCAACTTGTGTTAATGCATAACTTCCCCACTTAGCACGACTTTCAGCGTCTCCACTTATTACATCATTAATAAACGAATCTGACAATGTGTTCCACATAGCAGGTAAGGTTTCATCTAAATGAGTAACAGCGTACCCCATGTTCTCCCATGTTTCCCATTTACCAAGTGCCACAACACCATCTATTGTATCTTCAACAGCTTGACCCGTACCTTCTAAAATACCATCTATAATTTTTTCGGATGTAGATTTTTCGGGAGGTTTCTTGCACACCGCTCCCTCTTCCATTGATCTCTCCTTTAAAAGATTATCAACTTGACGTTTTCTTTCATCAGCAATTTCTTGAATCGAAACGGTCCAATCCATATTTAATCCTTGTGTACTAAACGTACCACTTATAGGACTAAATCCTTTCCCGCTTTGAACTTCAGCGAGGCCGGTAGTAATGCTAGCCACTAGTTGAAGAGCTGTGCTGTAGTTATTACTGGACGTATAGTTAAATTCACATAGATGATTATTTTGATTTATAAAAAATTTCAGTTATAAAACCACATTTTTTTAAGCATTCAACTAGAACTCACTTAGAACCCTTAATCAAAATAGAGACATTAGCTTAACTTTATTGTAACTACATATTGGATTTTTTACCGAGGCGCAAATGAAGGCGGAGGATCCCACCAGACCAGACTATTTTTTAACTACCAATAATAAATTATAAAATAAGAAAGAACCTTCTGTTTTTGAAGGTTCTTTCTTACTTCTCAACTTTTTGAATAAACAATACAGCTTTCTATTTACTATATTCTACATTTCCAGTATTCCAGTTAAATCATCACAAATAAAAATCAACCAATCCCGCAAATTTCTCCTTACAACGCTCCCAAAAAGATAACTTCTCAAAAAACTCTTTCGTCATTTCTTTCGAGTCATGAAAATCTTGTGTTAACGCCTCATTCACTTCTGATACGATAGATCCACCATGAATATAGAAATTCATCTCATCATTTATATAAAAGCTACGTGAAGTAAAGTTTGTAGTACCGATAACAGTTAATTCATTATCAATAAGCATTAACTTTCCATGAAACATCCCTTTTTTATAACCGTATACCGTAATCCCATTATTAACAGCTTGACGGATGTAAGGGTATGCAGCCTCTTTAATGAGAGGAATATCTGGTTTATATGACCATAGTATTTTTACTGTAACACCACGTTTTTGCGCTCCAATTAAAGCATTCATTAATTCTTTATTTTTCGCTATAAAATAAGGTGTTGTAATTACAATCGAATGCTTCGCTTGTTTTATTAACTTTATATATTTTTCAGCGACATGATGCCCATTGTAACTAACCATAGTATGTAACGTGTTCCCTTTACTAGCCTTATTCGTACTCCTCTTTATATCTTCTTTCGCATCTCGTTTCCAATCTAAAGCGAATTGCTCTTCTAAATCTTTTGCTCCTTCTCCTCTGAGTCGTACATGATAATCACGCCAGTATCCAAATTTCTTATCTTTCCCTAAATATTCATCTCCTATATTAAAGCCACCCGTATAGCCAATCTCCCCATCAATCGTCGTAATGCGGCGATGATTACGATGGTGAATTGAATAAAATCCGAATGGCAATTCTTGTTTTCTACTGTATGTAAAATGAACACCACTTTCCTGTAATTCTTTTTTCATCTTTCTTTCAAATGATAAATCATTAATTAAATCAACCGATAAATATACGTTTACTCCTTCTTTCGCTTTCTCTTTTAATAAGTTTAAAAAAGTATGGCTACTTTTATCATCCGACAAAATAAAAAAATAAGTGTAAATGGAACTTTTCGCTTCCCTTATATCAGTAAACAACTGTTTATAAAACGACTTCCCTTCTACATATAATTGAAAGTCACTATAATGAGGTGCATACTCTGTCGGCATATTTTTCCCAGCTTCCATTTTCCTTCCTAAAGTAACATCGATATGCATCCAAATTAAAATAAAAACGAAAATAGCAATAATAATAGAAGTAACTCGCAATATTTTTTTAATCATTTTGATTTCCTTCCGCTCATATTACTTACTATTTCGTAGTGTTTCATTAAATTATTTTTTCATACGAAATGTCTTTCTTACTTTTATTTGCGAATACAAAAAGGCGTGGCATTACGCCACACCTTTTCATTAAATGAAGTTCCTTGCATCATTATTTCTTCCAAATTTATAAATAGCAATTAAGAAGAATGCTATCGCAAAAGCAAATAAGATTAAAATATTTAAATACAACTCAGAAAATGGAATGCCTTGCTGTAGTTTTGAAATCGTATCTAGTAACCAACGCTGCGGAAGGAAATCAGCTACTTTTTGTACTGCTTTCGGCATAATGTCGTACGGGAAATAACATCCAGCAAGTAAACATGTTGGTACTATTACTATATTTTGCATTGCATTTGAAGCAGTTGAACTTTTTGAAAAAGACACAATGACTAACGATAAACCAATTGCAATTAAAGCGAATATCATAAGCACACCAATCATAACTATGAAAGGCATATTTATAGTTGTGTGAAAAACATTCGTCATAAAGAATACTGCAATTACAATTTGTACTGTTAATATCATCATATTTACTGCGACATTAGATAATATAAATTTCTTTCCGTCAATCGGCGTTGATAATAATCTAAAATACGTTCTGTTCTCTTTTTCTTTTAAAATAAATCCTGATAAGTTCACTGCTGAAAATAACATAAACATAATAAGATAACCCATCGTTTGATTTGTCATATCTTTATTTTTTGAAGTATCTTCAAGTGTCTCAGACTTTACTTTAAATGAACTTTTTTGATAACCAGCGTACATACTATTAAACGTACTTTGATCGGCCCCTGCCACTTTACTAATCGCAGCGATGTTATCAACATAGTTATATAAATACGATTTTATAAATCCTGTTACTTGATCGCCTTTAATCGATGAAATCTCAATATGACTCGGTTTCCCTTCTCGAACACTTTCAGAAAAACCAGACTGTAATGTAATAACACCATCAAGTTTTTTTGAAGTGAGTTTATCTTCCACTTCAGATTCCTTAATTTTACTAACATTTACATGATTGAGTCCTTCTAAAAATTTCACTGTATCATTTGCGATAGGTTGATTTTCTTTATTTATAACCCCAATATTTAACGTTCCTTGCCCTACATTCCCATATATCGAAAAGGAAATGAGCGTTCCTATTATCGGCAAGCTAATAATAATGAGTAGCCCCTTTTTATTTTTCAGAAGCACAGATAACGTTTTTTGTATGAGCCATAAAATATCTTTCATACTATAGCCCCTCCCGTCTACGTAATGCAATAATCGCAATTAATAAGAAGATTGCTGAAATCCCAAGATTTAAAGATATTACCGGCAGTGCCGCTCCTACATCATTTGCATAAATAATTTTCATAATAGCTGTGTTTGCCCACGTTAATGGTGATAAATTCGTAACGGAATTTTCTTCCACTACGAAATACGCACCACCAAAAATAGACGCTAATTGCACAACAACCATAATAATCGCTCTAGATGCCTCACCTGTTTTTGTAATATATCCGATTCCTAAACCGAAGCTAATTGCTAAAAAGACTTCTGTTAGTAAAATAATAAATATGATTCCAATATGGTCGCCCCAATTCGCTTGAAAAACAAATTTACTAAATAAAACGACAAGTAATAGACAAAGTGCATTCGCTACAAGACTACCGAGCACTTTCCCAATGAAAATTTCAGCCTTACTTATAGGTGCTGCAATTAAACGATCTCCTGTTTTACGTATTCGTTCTCCTCGAATTAAAAAACTCGCCCCCATTGCAGCGTACAGTGCAATCATCGTCGTCATTACAACCGCATAGTAATCCATAGAACCTGGTTTTTTAGCAGCTTGTAAAGATGTTTCTTTAATATAATCATTATGATTTCCGTTTGAAATAACTGCGCTAACCTTACTCGGATCTACTTTTTCAACTTCGGCCACTACGTTGTACTTATCAACAAATGTTGTAAGCATGCCTTCCACAATACTTCCCTCAATACTACTTTTGTCACTTCCATAAAATTTTGCACCATCTTTATTTAACTCTACATAAGCAGCATATTTATTTTGCTTCACTTCTTCTTTCCCATCTATACCTTCGGAAGCTTTTTTAAAATGAATACCTGATTTATCGACTTCTTTCGTAAATGCTTCAAATGATTGAGAAAACGTGCTACTTGCTTCATCTTTATATAGCACTTGTATATCCTTAAACGATTGACTATCGCTATTAAATGCATTCGTTAACGCTGTTCCTAACACAAGCATAAGTACAATCGGAAATGCTAACATAAAAACTAAAGTTCTTACGTCCCTGAAATCTCTTTTAATGTGCATCACTGCAATGTTAAAGATGTTCAATTGATGAACCTCCCTTTACCTTTTCTTCATTTACCTTTATTTATCTCGTAAGTTTCTTCCAGTTAACGTAAGAAATACTGTCTCTAAGTTTGGAGCCTGCTCCTCTAACGAACGAATTTCAATGTCATGATTAATGAAATGCTGAATAATTTTATTTAAATTATTTAATCCTGCATCCGAGTTTACCTTGATTACGTTCTCTTCAATTTGAACAGCTTTCACACCATTTATCTCTTTTAAATTTTCTACATCTAAATTTTCTACTGACTTTACTTCAATCCAAATATCTTTCGTATCTGTAATAATCGCTTTTAACTGTTCTTTCGTTCCTTCTGCAATTACTTTACCGTGATCGACAATTGCTATTTTCGTACAAATCTCTTCTACTTCTTCCATGTAGTGACTCGTATAAATAATCGTACTTCCCATTTCATTTAATTTTCGGACAGACTGAAGAATGTAGTTCCTTGACTGCGGATCAATTCCAACTGTCGGTTCATCCATAATAATTAACTTCGGTCTATGAGCGATTGCACAAGCGATATTCAGTCTTCGTTTCATCCCGCCAGAAAAGTTTTTCGGATAACTTTTATGTTTATCACTAAGGCCTACAAATTGAAGTGCTTCCTCTACTCTCGCTTTTAGCTCGACTCCTCGTAATCCATACAATCCAGCAAAGAATTTCACATTTTCATAGGCAGTTAACTCTTCATAAATCGCAATATCTTGCGGAACGATACCGATATTCATTTTCGCAAATCGATTATGTTTCTTTATATTTTTTCCTAGTATGCTAATTTCACCTTCATTACTTCTTAACAAACCAGCAATCATATTAATCGTTGTACTTTTACCAGCACCATTTGATCCTAAAAAGCCAAATATCTCTCCTTCTTTAATAGATAAAGACATATTATCTACTGCGATGAAGTCACCAAATTTTTTCGTTAAATTTTTAATTTCCAATGTATTCATCATTTCACCCCTATTTCGGTTTCTCTGCTTTTATTATAAACAAAAAGAATGAACCTGCTCAGTGCAGAAGTTCACCCTTTTCACATGAGATTATTCACTTTTTTCATATGAGATGATTCATCCCTCATATCGGCAACAACATCGTTACTGAAAAACCACTTGTTCCATCTACAATAATTTTTCCGTTTACTGATGCTGTTCGCTCCTCCATCCCCATAATACCGAGGCCTTTCTTAACAAGAGCTGCCCCCTTACCATTATCCTTCACTTGTACTTTTACCATCTTGTTAAGTACATGAATATCTATTGAGATGACTGTCGCATCAGCGTATTTCATCGCGTTTGTTAGTGCCTCCATAACATTTTCACCAATAATCTTCCACTGAATTGGTGAAATCATATCTAAGTTCCCTTTATATACGAATGGAATATTTATATCATGCTTACCAGCAAATTCCTCTATGAATAATTTCATACGATGAATACCAATTTGCTCAGTTGGTGGCTTCATATTTTTTAATGTAATCCGAATGCTTTCAATTCCATCTTTTGAAATATGAATGGCATTTTGTAATAATTCCGCAGATTTTTCTTTATCTATTTCCATTAATCTCTTTGCTGCTTCCATTTGAATTAGTGCACCTGTCATTGAGTGACCGATTTTATCATGAATTTCTTGAGATAGTCGATTTCTTTCCTCTAATTTAAATGTGTATTCAGATTGCCTTATGTAATCTTTATTTTCATTTAAGCTTTTCGTAAGTCTTTGTATGTCTTTTCTCATTTTATCATTTTGCATTTCTAGTTTTAATAATCGTGCTATATAGCGGTGAGCTATCGTTAAGGAAAAAAAACAAAATGCACTAATAAGTCCATACGTCATTTGAATACCTTCACCTATAAAAATAATAGGAAGAATCATAATGAAAAAGATTAACCATTTCTTTTTTATGTAATAATTTGCAATTTCATATAAGTTCAAAGGTAAAAACAAAATAAAAAACGGATGAACCTTCCATGTAAATAACATAACTACGCCAATTGACACACAAGTTAATATGTTTTTGTACGTATCTTTTTTAAATATAGAGATCAACACATTGACAGAAAGATATAAAAGCAAAGTAAGTATAATCCATGGTAAGTTCGTAACATTTAAATGAATGTAGCTAAACACTATATATAAAAAGACAATAAGTTTACTTACAGTTAACCAAAATTCCATAACATTAATCTACTTTCCCTGTTAAGTAATAAATCGCAATTTGCGTGCGATGTTCTAGTCCAGTTTTCCCTAAAACTGATGTAATATAATTTGCAATCGTTCCTTCAGATATGAAAAGTTGCTTCGAAATTTCTTTATTTGAGAAACCTTTCGCAATTAATGCGATAATACTAAGCTCTCTTTCTGTGAAAAGGCTCTTATCAATTTTAGATTCTTCCTCTTTACTTTCCATTAAATTAGACTTAATTTTATCAAGCACTACATCTTGCATAACAGTTTGACCGTTATAAACTCCTTTTATCGCATCACGAATACGCTCCGGATCATTATTTTTTAATAAATAACCTTTCGCTCCGTTTTTTACTGCGTCCAAAATATATTCATCATCATCAAATGTCGTTAAAATGAGAGGCTTCGTTTTTGTCTCTTCACAAATTAACTTCGTTGCCTCTACCCCGTTCATGTTTGGCATACGAACATCTAAAAGCGCAATATCAACTTCATACTTTTTACAATACGCTACAGCTTCTTTTCCATCATTTACGGTATCTAATACTTCAAACTCTTCATATGTATTTAAAATAATTTTCATACCTTCTCTAATAAAAGAATTATCATCGGCTATTAATATTTTAATTTTCATGTTTGTTAGTATGGACCTTATCCTACTAACATTCACATCCTTTCTCCATGTAGCATTTCCTCTTTGCTCATTATATACTTCTCTTTACCATTTTTTCACACCTTTTTCATATAGCCCTCCTGCTAAAAATATATTATTCTTTTTTTATAACATGTGTAGGGTGACTTATCATTTCTTACGTCTATATAATAGAATGCGTCAAAAAGGAGGGAGAGACCGATTGAGGAAAAACAATTAGTTGCAAAAGCACAGCAAGGAAGCGAACATGCTTTTCGTATCCTTGTACAAACATATCGTCATTATATTTTTCAAGTTATCTTTTCCATTTTAAGACATGAAGAAAATGCTAAAGATGTTACACAAGAAGTATTCGTAAAAATTCACGCCTCTCTCCCAAATTATCAATTTCGCGGATTAAAAACGTGGATGGCACGTATTGCCACCAATCACGCTATTGATTATAAGAGAAAAAAAGCTAGAGAAAACGAAGAACTCTCCTTATGTAAAGAAACTGCGGAAAATATAAAATCCTCTCATAATATTGAGGCATTATTATTGACGAAAGAGCAAAAATTACTCATTGCTCAAAAACTGCGAGAACTTCCCGACAATTACCGTGACGTCGTTCTCGCACATTACTTAGAAGAAAAAAGTTATCAAGAAATTGCTTTGCAAGAAAATATTGAAGTGAAAACAGTCGAAATGAAACTGTATCGGGCAAGAAAATGGATTAAAAAACATTGGAAGGAGGAAGAGTTTCTATGATGCATTATTCAAAAGAAGATTGGCGCAATTATACATTAGATGTTATACCAAACAATGAACGTGAATCTATGGAAGAACATCTTTATGAATGTGATCATTGTTTAGCACTTTATATGGAAAGTATTGATGAACAACACGAAAACCTTCCAATGATAAATGATGATTCATTTACGAACGAAGTTATGACGCAAATTAATTTTGAAACGTTACAGCCTAATGAAAATATAAAAACAAACTCACTAAAGCGCACAATTATTCACTACATAATTGCGACTGCGGCTACAATTATTTTTATGGTAAGTGGTTTATTCCAGTATATTTTCACAGCGACATCAAATTTCGAGAAATCTTCAAAACATAACGAGTCTTCTATCTCACAACAAATTGTAAACAAATCAGTAGACACATCAAAAAAGGACGGAGGTTCAAAGCATGAATAAAAATCCCTTTTTAGCACTTGTGTTAGGGCTAATTCCTGGGCTTGGACATTTATATTTAAAGAAATTCGGACGATTTATTTTATATAGCGGCGGGGCTTTATTTCTATTTATCTTTGCAGCATTTTGTACAATAGCATTAGGAGCGCGTGATATTGCTTTTCTTTCTCTATTTTTACTAGTCGTGTTGTGGGCGATCAATTTATTAGATTTAGTTATCACTATTATTAATCAATCGAAAAAACAAGCAGCCGGAGAATTTACAGAGTCCTCTAAAGAAAGCGAACGATTTTATATCATTCTTCTATCAATCATTCCTGGGCTTGGTCATTTTCAATTAGGACTTATGCAGCGAGGACTTACATTTTTAGTAGCTTGTACAGGAATAGGAAGTATGATTATATTCGTTGCACTCTTAACATCTCAAGAAAGTTTTCTTATCTTCCTTATTACGCTACCTGTTTTATGGATTTATAACTTCTTTGATGTTGTTCAACAACTACAGAAAAAAGAACGCGGAGAGCAACTAGATGACCGTACTATTTTCGAAGAGTTTGAAGAGCACCGAGAACAAGGAAAGAAAAATAAAACATTCGCTTCCATTTTAGCAATGTTTCCTGGAGCAGGACATATGTATTTAGGCTTACAGCGCCGTGGTCTTCAGCTTATGGCAGCCTTTTTACTATCTATTTATTTGCTCGACTTATTAAGACTTTCTGCGTTTTTATTTTTAGTACCAATCATTTGGTTCTATAGCTTTTTTGATGCGTTACAGCAAACTGCAAAATACGGAAAAGAACGTGTAAATGACGAACCTATCATTGACTATTTTATAAATCATCAAAGATGGATCGGTATTGGGTTAATTACACTCGGTGGTTATTATTTATTAGATCAAACAGTCCTTCCTATTTTGAATGACTATTTTGCAACTATATTTAATATTCATCTTAGCGAACTATATTATCGCTATTTCCAAACATCTATCGTTGCTCTCCTTTTAATTGGTGGCGGCTTTAAATTATTACTTGGAAATAAAGAAAACAAAGGTGGTACAAACGAATGAGAACATGGCGCGTTGGAACATTCTCAATGGGGCTCTCCATTATTACATTAGGTTGCTTTTTACTATTTTCAGTCGTAAAAGGAGTTCAAGCATTAGATACATTAACAGCCTGGTGGCCTGTTTTACTTATCATACTTGGCGCTGAAATTTTACTATACCTTCTATTTTCTAAGAAGGAACATTCATTTATTAAATATGATATTTTTAGTATTTTCTTTATCGGAGTTTTAGGAAGTGTTGGAATTGCTTTTTACTGCTTATTATCAACTGGATTGCTAGAAGAAGTTCGTCATTCTATTAACACAACTAGACAAACGAGTAATATTCCAGACGGACAACTTGATATACCTGAATCTATCAAAAAAATCGTAGTGGATGCGGGGCATCACCCTCTAACGATAGAGGGAAATAATACAAATCAAATTCATCTTTTTGGAACATATGAAATGACGACAAAGGCAAATGAAAAACCTAATTTAAAACAAGAGGATTTCCTTTCAGTTCAAACGGCTGGAGAAACGATGTATATAACGTTAAAACCATTACCGGTTCAGCATACGTTTTTTAACTTCGCACCACAGGTGAAACAAACACTCGTTCTTCCGCAAAATAAAAATGTAGAGATCCGCGCTTCGAATAACGAACTATCTCTTTATCCAGGTCAATTACAAAATAATTGGTTTGTACAAAACAGTTCAAACGTATCTGTTCATTTAACTAAAGAAAGTGATGTTTCTTTAACAGCCGTAACAAATCAAAAAGAAACTCACGGAAACACACCTTGGGAACAAGTAGAAGATTTAGCGAAAAAAGAAAATAATTCTTCAGAAGAAAATCTAGAATTAAATGGGCAAGAACATTGGTATAAAAACTCGATAAAAACAGGAAATGGAACGTACAAATTAAATATTGAGAAAGCTTATAATTTAAATATGAGCGTTATCGAAAAATAAGAAACCTTCCACAATTGTGGAAGGTTTTTCTCATATAATCGCTTTTATTCCTTCTAAAATTAATCCAATCATAAAACCACAAACAGCCCCGTTCACACGAATCCACTGCAAATCTTTACCGACATTATTTTCAATCATTTCGATTAATGTTTTATCATCTAACTTATCAAGGTTTTCTTGCACAAGCTTTCCAATTTTCGAATGATTCTTTTCAACAATAGTAACAACTTGTTTTTGTAACCAATCTTCTATTTTTTGAACAGTCAATTCGTCTTCTTTTATTTTATTCATTTGTGTTTGTAAGAATGGAACAACATATTTATCAGCAAATTCTTCATTCTTCACAAAAGTAACTGCCCTACTCTGTACTTGCTCTAGCATCTCTTTTATTTTGTCAGTAGCATCCCAATTTGCAATCCATTTTTCTTTCCACTTCTCTAATTCCTGTAATAAAGATTCATTTTCTTTTACATTTATAATCTCTTGACGAATTTTCGCTAATATAAGTTGCCTTGTGCTATTATCTGCATCTTGTAAGCTGTTAATATTGCTAATGATAAACTTCTGCAAAATGCCGCCGATTTTATCCTCATCAACAATATTCATAAACGATTTCAAAGTAAACTGTAGGAATCCATCTACTTTTATGTTTTCCATCGCCTTCATGCCTAAGCTTCCGAGCTGATAACGTGCTTCATCTTGAGCTGTCCAATCTTTCACTTTTACTAATATGTAATCAAGTGTTTTTTCATCATATTCTTGCACTACTAATTGATCCACGAGAACTTGTAATATGTTACTTGTATTAATTGTATGCAAATACGTTTTTAATTCTTTTTCAATAATAACTGCTAATTTTTCCGTATCTATTTGAAGAATCGCTTTCTCAGCAATTGTTACAATCCCTTTTTTCACAGCGTCAGACTGTAACTCTTTCTCAGCAATTTGCAGTACGATTTGCGCTAGCTGCATTTCTTTTACTTTACTTGTAATACTGTCTTTCGTCAGCCATTCATTTTCTAACGTAGAAACGAGTCCCTTTGTTACCCGCTTACGATTTTTCGGTAATAATGCTGTATGTGGAATTGGGATTCCCAACGGATGACGGAATAAAGCTGTAACCGCAAACCAATCCGCAAGTCCACCAACTAACCCAGCTTCAAATCCCCCTTGAATAATCTCCCCAGCTACCGTTCCTTGAAAAGGGATGGAAGCCGCAAAACCTACGCCCATAACCCCAAGCGAAATACCCGCTATATATTTAGTCTGTAATGACATCGTATACACATCCTCTTATTATGTAAAATAAAGCTTTTTGTTATTTTTATTCGATATTAGCAATCCTTTATATCTATACTATAAAGAACTAGTGCGAAAATAACAAAGAATTTTATGTACATGAAAAAAATGAGGCTGTAAATAGCCTCATTTTTATTTACACGTTAATTCCAAACCTTTCTTATAATACCCATTCATCACGTCTTCCGGAACCATACTCCCACCAGTTCCCCACACAATATGAGTACCTTTCTTCACCTTCTCTGTTAACTGTTGTTTTTGTAAATACTCATTTTCAGCTTTACATACATTCAACGGCCCTATCATACCCGCTAATGCAGAAGGCTCTAAATAAATATTTTCAGTATCAGCCAGTTCTTTTAATAATCTATATAACTCCTCATCACTTACTGTGTAATTTCCACTCAAAAATGGTTCCATCGTTTTACCGACAAATCCAGATGGTCTTCCTACCGCAAGTCCATCCGCATCGGTTACATTATCAATTCCGATATCTTGAACGGCAATTTTATCGTGAAGCCCTGTCATTAAACCGAGTAACATACATGGAGAGTGCGTAGGCTCCGCAAAGAAACAGTGTACGTTGTCTTTGTACAATAACTTTAAACCAAATGCTACTCCGCCAGGCCCACCACCTACCCCGCACGGAAGATAAACGAATAAAGGGTATTCTTCATCTACTACAATCTCTAACTCTTCTAATTGTTTTTGTAAACGTGACGCTGCTACTGCGTATCCTAAAAATAAATCATGCGAGTTTTCATCATCAACAAAATAACAGCTAGGATCTGCATCTGCTTGCAGTCTTCCTTCTTCTACTGCTTTACTATAATCAGCTTCATATTCAATAACGTTTACACCTTTACTTCTTAATAAATCTTTTTTCCATTGTTTTGCGTCTGCTGACATATGGACTGTCACATTGAAACCTAATTTCGCACTCATAATACCGATGCTAAGCCCTAAATTTCCAGTAGAACCTACTGCAATTGAATGCTTCGCAAAAAAACCTCTAAATCTATAACTATCTAAAATTGAATAATCATCTTTCTCTGTTAACATTCCATGCTGAAGTGCCAGTTGCTCTGCATGTTTCAGCACTTCGTATATTCCGCCTCTAGCTTTTATTGATCCTGATATCGGAAGCCCGCTATCACATTTTAATAGTAATTCCCCTAAAATAGGTTGCCCATAACTTTTCTCTAAAGATTGTTTCATAGAAGGTATTTTCACTAAAGGTGATTCTATAATACCGCCTGTTTCCTTCGTTTCAGGAAATACTTTCGCAATATATGGTGCAAAACGCTTTAATCTCTCTTCCGCGTCTTTTACATGTTCTTCATTAAGTGGCGAATTTTTTATTGCTGTTTCATACTTTTCCATATTGGGGTTTATCCAAAATACTTCTTCTGTTGCGATTAAGTTATTTACTAGTGGATATTGCTCTTTTAATGCCTCTATCTCCTTCATTCCTCTTCCTCCTCATATCCTTGTAGATAGCCATATAATAAATTATAATTAAATTAATTTTAATATAGTTTAACATAAATAATTCATTTTAGTTAATTTCAATTTAATTTATTTAAATATAATTTAATAATTATTAAGGAGCATTTATTATGGAAAATATAGATATTGGTAAAAAGATTGAAAAACAAAGAAAAGAAAAAGGATTAACTAGTAAAGAATTAGCAAAGATGGCCGAAATCACACCATCAATGCTTAGTCAAATTGAACGTGGTTCTGCTAACCCTTCTATTCAAACATTAAAGGTACTTGCAAAAGCTCTTGATGTTCCAACATTTAGTTTTTTACTTGAAGAAAATAATACAGACGATTTAATTGTACGTTCTCATAAAAGAAAAAAAATGATTATCGATAATTTATCATATGAATTGTTATCACCTGATTTCACAGGAAATTTAGCAACAGCAATTATGACTATCCCACCAAATACTGCTTCATCAGAAAATGTTCTAGAACATAAAGGTGAAGAATTAGCATTTGTATTAGACGGAAAAATCACATTGCACTTAAATGAAGAAGAATACACATTAGAAACTGGTGATAGCGTAAAAATACCAGCTTATTTAAAACATAAATGGGTAAATCAATTCGAGAAAAATGCGATTGTTTTATTTTCTGTTACTCCGCCGATTTTTTAATTCATATGATGATACAAAAATAGCCATACTCTCCGTGCATGGCTACTTTTATTTTTTTGGTACTAACAAAATCCCTAAACTAATAACAAAAAAACTGAGTATTTGCTGTATTGAAAGACCAAATAGAACTGAATTTTGTTCACTAATAAGTGAAATAATGATATGAGCAATTCCCTCGCAAATTAGAAAAAAGCTTATATTCTTTCCATTTCCTAATCTTTCATTTTTAATCCATAACGAGCCAATTATACCGAGTGCGAGTATAATCTCATACATGAAAATAGGATGATACAAAAATTTTGATTCATATATTTTCATCCCCCACGGCAGTGTCGTTTGTGCACCTACTTCTTGATGGAATATAAAATAAAAGATTATACTCACGCAAAATCCAAAAGGTAATGTATCAAGTAAAATCCGAAGAGAAAATTGCTCTTTTTTACTTTTCCAAAAAATATATATACTCGCAATTACGCATCCTACTATAATATGCTGAATACTTCCTACAGCTAATAATGCTGGCATTGGCGCCCCAATGGCCCATACCGGATTTAAAATTGCCGGTGCGAATTTCCATACTAATACAATGATAAGAAAGCCATTCGTTACTGCATCCATCATTTTTTCATATTGAATATTTTGCTTTTTCATCCTTAGTTTCATTAGAGTAAATCCAAATAGGCTTCCTATTATAAGAGAAACGGGTTGTAACCTCAACATCCACTCCATCACTATGAAATCCCCTCTTAATTCTCAATTATTTTCTTAAACTTCTCTTCTAATTGATCTGGAGGTAATACACCTCGTGCTTGATCTACTATAATTCCATCTTTATTAACGAAAAATGTCGTTGGTAAAGAGAATACTTTATAATCTAATCCAGCTACTCCGTCCATATCTAATAGAACTGGAAATTTAAATCCGTGGCGATCTGCGAATGCACTCGCTTCTTGTATTGGATCCCCGATTGTTGCATTTACCGCAAAGATTTCAACATCCTTTTTATATTTATCATACAAACGAACTAAGTCAGGAGCCTCTATTTCACATGGTCCACACCATGATGCCCAAAAATTAATAACATATGGTTTTCCATTTGCATCGTTTAACGAATAAAGCTTCCCATCTAATCCTTTTAATGTTATGTTCGGCGCTTTAAATCCCACTTGTGGTAATACTTCCTTCTCTTGTAACTCCGCTTGTTTCGCTTTTCTTTCTTTTTCTTCTTTCTTAGTATTATAAAAGTTAACTCCGGCCCAAATTAGTGCCCCAGCTAGTATAATAGCAATTAGTTTCTTCACTTTTCTTCCTCCTCATTTCTAAAATCCCGTAAATCCGCCGAATAGACGAATAAAGAACGCTGTAATTTTCGTCATTTGATTTGTATATAATAAAACCCCTGTTAAAATCATCATTCCACCGCCGATTTTCATCATGACATTGGCATAAGTAACAATCCATTTTACCTTTCCAATAAAAAATGCCATCACGAAAAACGGAACTGCAAAGCCAAGAGTATATGCCGTAATATAAAGAAGCGCACTTTCCGGATTGGTCGCCCCGAGCATAAGCACTGCAGAAAATATCGGACCAACACACGGTGTCCATCCTGCTGCATATGTCATGCCGACCAAAACTGAGCGAATATATCCTGTCGATTTACTTCTATACTGCACTTTTTTCTCTGCCATAAGCCACTTAGGCTGAAACAATCCAGTCATAAATAACCCCATCAAAACAATAAAAACCCCACCAATTTGCTGAATCAATCTTTGATTAGATGAAAAAGTAATCCCAATCCAACTCACCGATAAACCTAACGCATAAAATATAACCGAGAAACCGATCATAAAAAATACTGTATGTATAATCGCTGATTTTTGCATAATTCCACGATTTTCTTTTAAATCTTGAATAGACACACCTGTAATATATGATAAATAAGATGGATATAGCGGTAAAGAACATGGTGATATAAATGAAAGTATCCCAGCCCCTACTACTAGCCAAATTGTTAAATCCGCCGCATTCATTTTATTCCTCCTAGATACACTACAATGCGTAGTGTTTATTATTAAAAAAAGAGGCTATATACACTCTCCGACAATAAGTACAATCGACATACAAAATAGCCCTAACGTTACATATACTGAATTTGTATGTAATGGCATATTCAGCTTAACAACTTTCTCATTCAACACTTGCTCAATTCGTAAATTAATTGCGGTTTTTGCAAACGACGCTGTAATACATTGATTTTCCATCGTTTTTATTTTAATTAACTTTAATAATGCACTACCTAGCTCAAATGAAGATTTCATTTTTTGCATCGCATATTTATCAGCTGATAGCTCTTGATATACATGATAACGCTGCAGCATCCCTTTTAATATAGGAATATACATCATTCCCTCAGCTAACAAGGTAAAGAAAAATAACTTTAATGGATCTCGATTTTTTTGATGATATTCCTCATGTAAAACAATCGCATCAATTTCTTCCTCAGAAAATGTCTGAAACATTCCTTCTGAAATGACAATTTTCGGTCGAAATAATCCAATTGTAAATGCCGTAATCTGTAACGTTGATAATACGTACACTTGCTTTCCTTTTCTAGTAATAGACACGAGATTTCTTTTCAATTTTTTACTATAAAAAAATTGCTTCCAAATTCTTTTACTCATAATGATTACAGTAAATAACAGTAATCCGGCTATCATTATACGAAGTATTGATAGTTCCCTCATATGTTTTTGTAATTCAAATAAACAAAATTGCGAAAGGAAAAATGCTTTATTTTGAAAAAGAAATGGGTATGTAACGTAGTATACTAACATGCTTAAAAAAAGCACACTAATAGTGACTGCTAACAAAACGATTTTACGCATTTGCCACTTCATTTTATCGGTCCTCTTTTTTTAGCCGACTTAATTTCTCTTCTAATTTTTTTATTAAAGATGGATCAGCTTGTTCTAACTCATCTATCATATGGTTCACAACAAGATCTCCAAATTCACCCATTAATTCCTGTGTCATTTTCTTCGTTTGATTAGATAAAAATTCTTCCTTCGTTTGTGTAGTACGATACATACCACTTCTTTTCACAATATGCTTTTCTAAATGTGCTTTCTCTACTAATCTGTTCATAACTGTCATTACAGTATTAAAATTCACCGGGGATTCTTCACTTAATCTCTGTTGCACATCTTTAATGGTAATACCCTCAGTATCCCAAACAATTTCCATTATTTTCGCTTCAAGCGGTCCGAAAAAGTGATTTAACCCTTGCTCATTTAACTTGTAGTTTTGAGTAAACATCGTATGGCCCCTTTCACACTACAGATTGTAGTATAAAATATATAGAAGGTCAAACATAAATGATATTAACTGATACTTAAATGAATCCTAATCTCCACTAATTAGTTATCTGTACCACGTTCGATTCATTGTAAACCTAACTTCTCTCCAAATGTATCATAGAGATAATATTCTAATATTTGCACACTAAATTTCTCATTACGCCCAAGTGCAAATAATTCCCGATCTTTAGCTACGATAGTATCTAATGGAATCACCACATTATCCACTATTTTTGTAATTTCAATTATATTACTTTCTACGTTTACTTCTGTTTTAAATTCAATATTTTCTAATACTATATGTGAACGTCTTCCTGATGCAAAAAAAGTAAAGTTAGGGTTTTAAAAAATTCCAATTTCACTCTCTAACGGATATAAATATTTATAAATTATATCTCTGTGTCCATCTTTTATTATTTTTTCATCTTTTTCATCATCTAAATATTCTTTCACCTTCGCTGCGAACTCAAATCGAAAATCCACTCTTTCACTCTCCCTCTTTTTAGTCTACGCTAATAAATATATTAATATAATTTAACTATATTATAAAATAAGTTCCTATAAAAAGTAAAAACACTTTTGTAAAACTTTTGGTATTCCCTGTACTTTTTAAATATAAATATTCTTTCAACATTCATTAGTACGTCGTTATATTCATTTAAACATATTGTCCCCATATTTCGAAACAATATTTTCCAGTATTATATATCAATAAAGTGAAACTTTAATCAATTGGGATTTTGTTCATCCCCCATTGATTATTAGCCCACACCAATCGGGCGTTTACGGGCAGCAGGGCTCCCACCTAACTGCTTTGCTCCAATCGAATTTTGAGGCGGGAGTTTACTGCCCGCAAATAGCGGGATAAACTGCTTCTAATTCCTTTCTATCCACAGCTATCGACTCCTTATGCTATTTCAATATATTGTTCACTTTATTTCCCCTTATTCATTAAATCACAGAAGGTATGTAACTCCCCACTATCGAATTTTTACATAACAAATATTATTAGGTGGTGCTTTACTATGAAATTAGCTGTCATTGGTGGCGGTGATTTACAAGATCCAAATCACTTGCATATTAATGAACGACTTATAGAATTAACGAATAAACAATACCCAAAAGTATTATTCATTCCTACAGCTAGTCGTGATGATGAAGGATATATAAAGTTATTTTTAGCAACATTTGAAAAGCAATTACATTGTGAGGTTCAAATTTTACGCATTTCAACCGAAACACCTACTAAATA
The DNA here is from genome assembly GCF_003264175.1 of Bacillus sp. SRB_331. Taxonomy (NCBI): domain Bacteria; kingdom Bacillati; phylum Bacillota; class Bacilli; order Caryophanales; family Bacillaceae; genus Bacillus; species Bacillus sp. SRB_331. The sequence goes on from NZ_NADV01000044.1 coordinate 91,338, forward strand.
TGAAATAGATGAGATGATTCATTCTGCCGATTTAATTTACCTTGGCGGTGGAAATTACGTTCACATGCTTGAACAATGGAAAGAACATAAACTAGATGAAAAGTTACTATTTGCTTTAAAACGTGGAACACTTATTGCAGGATATAGTGCCGGTGCTATGTGCTGGTTCACATCTAGCATTCGTTCAGATTATGAAGGTTCCGGTTATATAGAAAGTAGTGGCTGGGGTATTGTTAACAAAAGATTTTGCCCCCATTACAATCAATTAAATAGAATGAATGCCTTCCATACGTTTTTACAAACTCACCAAGGTAATATAGAAGGTATTGCATTAGAAGATAATTGCGCTTTATATATTACAGAAGGTTCATTTGAAATTATCGGTGAGCCAGATACAGCTTGGGAGTTTTATATGAATAATGGAGAACTCATTAGACAACATTTTGACATAACTTTAAAAAGTTATTTATAAGCATTCATAAAAAAATGTCCCTAAGTATAATGACTTAGGGACATTTTCATCTTTTAACTCACTAATCGTGTAATTCGTTTCTTCTGCCATGAAAGCTTATAATATGCATACTGTAATATTAAGCTGACGATGAATGCAGCTGGATACCCAATCCATATCCCTTCTATTCCAAGGCTCGTATGGTAAGAAAGATAATACGCCACAGGTACTTCAACAAGCCAAATTGATACAACACTGATTACAGTTGGCCATAGTACAGTACCACTTGCTCGCATTGTCGCACTAATAATTTGTGCATGACCGAAAATTAAGTAGCTCCATAATGTAATCATGATTAGACTATGAGCAATGTCAATTGTATTTTGACTTGTTAAAAATAGTGCTAAAATATCTCTTGAGAACAAGTAAATAAGAGATATTAATACACCACCAATGATATAATTCATAATAATTCCGGCCTTAACAACTTTCTGTAATCGATCAAATTGGTTCGCACCAATTGATTGCGCTGCAAAAATTGATACCGTAATACCGAGGCTAACCGCTGGCATTTGTACATAACTTGCAACTTGGTTCACAACACCATACGCCGCTGTTGCATCTGAACCGTACCGATTTACAAATGCGATTACCGCGATCTCTGATAATGAAACTAATATCATATTAATACTCGCTGGAATACCGAGGCGTAACAATAATTTTAATAACTCCCAGTCCATACGAAGATATTTTCTTACTGTCCCGTCTAATTGTAGTGGATGATTTTTCTTCTTTAAATACACTAGCATGACAATAAACGTAATAACTGTAGATATAACTGAAGCATAGGCTGCTCCGTAAACATCTAATTTCGGAGCTCCTAACCAGCCAAAAATAAGAATTGGTAATAAAATCATATTTAGCGCTGTACTTACGATTAAAAAGTAAAATGGCGTTTTTGAATCTCCTGTACCTCTCATAAATGTTGTATATGCAAAATATAAAAATAATACTGGCATAGATATAAATAAAATTCTTGCGTAATGCACACTTATTTCAATAATATTTTCTGGGGTTCCCATAAGACGCATAATATCCATCGCAAAAATACTACCTATTATCGCCAACACGACTCCGATAATAAAAGTAAACGTAAGCGTCGTACCAACGATAGCTTTTAAGCGCTCCTCATTTTTAGCACCAAATGCCTGACCAATTAAAATTGAACTACCAGAACCAATTCCAATTACAAATGAAACGAGTAGGAAAAATAACGGGAAAAATGCCGATATAGCTGCTAGATCATTTACGCCAAGCCATCTTCCTACTACTACCATTCCAAATAACTGTCCAACTGATTGTAATACATTACTTAAAAGTAACGGCACTAAAAACATGGACATCGATTTCCATATCGGCTTATGTTCCGTTTCTGACTTCTGTGACTCTACACCTTCTTTATTGTTATCTGTAGGTGGTTTCAAATTTCATTTCTCCTTTTACTAAAAATCTGTTTTTCAACTTCTATCTCTTTGTATAGTTGTTATAACGATGTGCTTCCATTCATTTTCTTTTCCGTATTATTATAACTTCACCCAATATTGGCTTCCATCAGCTGTTCTATCTAAAAACCCATATTCGATTAAATATCTTCTTAAAGTTACAAAATCCGGGTATACACTTTCTATGACAGTATTTACTTCTTTTTCATTGTACCTTTTATTACTATCAAACTTCGTCACTAAATGGCGTAATATAATTAATTTACGCTTTTGCTTCTTCGGAAATTTAGAAAGCGGTCCATCTAATCCTTCTGTAAAATGTGCTTTTAATACTTCCTCATTTTCTTCTTCCGTAATATTGTAGCGATCATCCACCATCGTTGCTGTTCTATGAATGGGTACAAATTTCGTTTGTACTTTTGATTTTTTTTCTGACAGTTCCATTAACGCTAAAAACACTTTCGCTTGCTTCATTTTTTCTCGAAGTGTAAATCGATGATTACGAATGGTTGATGTACTTCCGCCATCCATCTCTTTTACAATCTCTTTATCATTTAGCCCCATATGGAAAAACTGAACCATTTTCTTTTGCAAATCCGTTAAACCCGTATACTTCTTATCAAGATTTAATAAATAATCAAACATAGACGTATGTTCATTTTGCACATGCAATTGCACAAACTTCTCTGCTTCATACAAAACTTGATTATCTTGATAAATAACCCCCTTAATAAACGCTTCTCCACAAGCTAAACAAATATATTCCTCTGCTTCCGCTTCAAACACATACCCTTTCTTCAATTCCTCAACCGATGCATCCCAAAACTTCTCTGAAATATCACTCACACTAAACACTCCTTCAAAACGTTTATTCAAAAACTAAACAAATCGCAATAACGTTTATTACCACTTCACCATCTTAACATAACACAAACAAACATTTCAACGTTCCGTTTACCCATTTTATAAACTTTTATAAAAAAATCTATTAAACAAATTAAAAAAGGACTTAAAGCAACGAAAAGCGAATGTGTTTAATAAATGAATTTAGGATGTGAAACAAAACATGACTATTCTGCACGACCCTTGGTTTACTGTTAAACAAATCGCTCGAAATACATATGCGATTAGTGAATATGGACATTGGGAGAAAGTACATTCCTTCTTACTTGTAGGCGATACCACCGCACTCCCTATCGATACTGGACTAGGTATCGATAATATGAAACGTATAACGGACCAACTAACAAACTTACCAATTACAGTTGTCACAACACACGTTCATTGGGATCATATCGGTAGTCACTCACAATATGAAGAAATCTATGTACATGCTTTAGAAGAAGATTGACTCATTAACGGCATAAAAGGACTTCCTATTACTCAAATTAGGCACGACATCGCTCGTGACATTACTAAACCTACACCTAAAACATTTCAACCTGAAACATTCAATCCATTTCAAGGAACACCAACAAAATTACTACAGGATGGAGACATTATTGATATCGGAAATAGGAAAATTCAAATTATACATACTCCAGGTCACTCACCAGGATATATTTGTATATACGATTATGAAACTGCGTTTTTATTCACAGGAGATTTACTTTATGAAGGCACGATTTTTGCGTTTTATCCATCGACAAATCCTGTAGACTTAGTTCAGTCTCTAAACAAAATTACAAACTTCTCTCCTATTAAACAAATTTACGGTTCACATCATACACTTGGTCTTTCTCCTACTATATTGAAAGAAGTAAAATACGCTATTCAATATTTAAGTGATAACAACCTCGTTCAACATGGAACCAACATTCACTCATTCCAAAACTTCAGTATTCAATTTTAACTACAAAAAAGGTGTTTCCACATATAGAAACACCCTTTTTACCCTTTATATATTTTATAAACAACTTCCACTAAAACTTTACTCGCTTGTACAAATACATGTTTTCGCTTTCCATCCTCAGCGAATCTATTTGAGCAGCCATTCATAATCATCATACAACTAATTATGACTAGCACTACACTTCTATTCTTGTTAGTCACTTTATGCCACTCCACTATTAAAAACTTCATTTAAATTTATCCTATCAAAAAATTTTACACGAATAATAAACCGAAAGAATATGCAATTCTGCATATTCTTTCGGTTTATTACGATGTTGTGATTTAATTTAGTTAAATAACACGTATAACGAGGTGACTAACTTTAAGTTTAAAGCGAAAAAAAATCCATTTCACGTCATTTTTATTACATTATTTATAATTATTTTTTTCATTTCGCTATTCTTCCAAAACGAAAATTCTATTTTTTCACTCTTATGATGCTGTTAAATATCGTGAATCTCTCTTCATTCTATTTCTCTCACTACAACATAACGGAATCTTCTCTTATTGTAAAACACGGTTTCATATTACGTACTGAAATTCCATTTGAAGATATTCGTCACATTAAATACTCTGGCAAAACACTCCGTTCAGAAAAATGGACTAGGCAGCAATTAGAAATTGATTATAATTTATTTGACTCTGTGACAACTTTCGTACCACAAGAAGAAGAAAAATTCATTTCACTCTTAAAAGAGAACTGCCCACATATGAAAGTAATGAATACGTCTTCTAACAAATAATATCTTTTGGAGCTTGCAGTATTACAAGTGGCGGAAACATAAAATAAATATCAAAAAAAGCCAAGATTCTAAACTAAGAACCTTGGCTTTTTCTATTACTCTTTCGGAGCAATCATTTTTTTCGGATCTACAATTTCATCAAATTGCTCTTCTGTTAATAGGCCCGATTGCAATGCTGCTTCTTTTAAAGTTAACCCCTCTTTATGAGCATGCTTCGCAATTTTCGCTGCATTTTCATATCCTATATGCGGGTTTAATGCAGTAACAAGCATTAATGAACGATTCACATTCTCTTTAATTACTTCTTCATCCGCTTCAATGCCAACTGCACAATTATCATTAAATGAAACAATTGCATCTGCTAATAAGTGAGCGGATTGTAAGAAGTTATATGCAATAACTGGTTTAAATACGTTTAGCTCAAAATTACCTTGGCTCGCAGCAAATCCGATTGTTGCGTCATTTCCCATCACTTGCGCTACAACCATCGTTAACGCTTCACTTTGCGTTGGATTTACTTTACCTGGCATAATAGAGCTTCCTGGCTCATTTGCCGGAATAATAATTTCTCCTAGACCACTACGTGGACCACTTGCCAGCCAGCGTACATCGTTAGCGATCTTCATTAAATCAGCTGCTAATGCCTTTAATGCACCATGCGTATATACAACTTCATCATGGCTCGTTAATGCGTGGAACTTATTTGGTGCAGAAATAAATTGCTTACCTGTAAATTGGCTAATTTCCTCTGACACCATCTCACCAAATTTAGGATGAGCATTAATACCTGTTCCAACTGCAGTACCACCAATTGCAAGCTCTTTCATATATGTATTGCTCTCTGCAATCATACGCTCTGTTTTTTCAAGCATACGGTGCCATCCGCTAATTTCTTGTCCTAATGTTAACGGTGTTGCATCTTGTAAGTGTGTACGACCAATTTTTATAATATGTTCAAATGCAGTTACTTTTTCTGCTAAAGTTTCTTTTAATTTCGTAATTGCCGGTAATACGTGATTTTCTACTGCAATTACACATGCTACATGAAGCGCTGTTGGAAATGTATCATTTGAACTTTGAGACATGTTCACGTCATCATTCGGATGAATATGTACGTCAGATCCCTTATCTTTCAAAATTTGATTCCCTCGATTTGCAATTACTTCATTCACATTCATGTTTGACTGTGTACCGCTACCCGTTTGCCATACAACAAGCGGAAAATGTTCATTCCATTTCCCTGCAATTACTTCGTCAGCTGCTGCCACAATTGTTTCTGCTTTTTCTTCTGATAACTTTCCTAATTTTTGATTGCTAAGCGCTGCACTCTTCTTTAAAATGGCAAATGCTTTTACAATTTCAAGCGGCATTTGCTCTGTTCCAATCGGGAAGTTTTCTTTACTACGTTGTGTTTGTGCTGCCCATAATTTATCAGCTGGAACTTTTATTTCTCCTAATGTATCTCTTTCAATTCTGTACTCCATTTTTTCATCCCCTTGAAAATATAATACCTACATCTCTTATATTAACAGACTTTTAATCAAATGATAAGAATTCTCACTCATATATACAAATATTCAATATTTTTTTCATAAATTCCTCTTGACCTAAACTTAGGTTTAGGCTGTATCCTTTCCATTGTAACCTACTATAACGACACTGGAGGAATTCAAAATGAAAAAATATGCTTTCATAACAGGTGCGAATAAAGGGATCGGATATGAATTGGTTCGTCAATTAGCAGAAAAAGACTATCACGTATTTTTAGGTGCTCGTAATAAACAACTTGGACAACAAGCCGTAGAATCTTTAAATGTTTCAAACGTTTCCTATATTCAAGTAGACATTTCTAGTGCTCAATCCATTCAAGAAGCAATCAAAAAAATCCATGAAACGACTGACCACTTAGATTTATTAATCAATAATGCAGGCATAGCACTCGACTTCCATACGCTACCTAGTGAATTAAATATTGAAACTTTACGCCAAGGATTTGAAGTTAACTTTTTTGGAACATTCCAAATGGTGCAAGCCTTTTTACCATTATTAAAGAAATCAAGCAACAGTAAAATTATAAATGTAACAACTGACATGGCCTCACTAACAATGTTTGCTAGCGGTGAAACACACCCAATTAATACATTAGGATACAATTCTTCAAAAACAGCTATTAATGCTTTAACATTAGCATTTAGCAAAGAATTTGGTACTAACGGTCCAGCAATTTTCGGAGTAACCCCTGGTTTTACAACTACTGACCTAAATGGAAATTCCCCAGGTGGCCATACGACCAATGAAAGTGCTAAAATTATTATTAAATATGCATTAAGTGAAACAAACTATAATGGTAAAATACTAAATAAAGACGGCATTATACCTTGGTAATAAAGGGATGAATGATATGTATTATACAATTGGGCAAGTCGCCAAAATGCACCACTTAACTATTTCTCAAATACGTTATTACGATAAACAAGGACTGTTCCCTTTTCTTAAAAGAAATGAAAAAGGAGATCGCGTTTTTGATGAAGAAGCACTGAAATATTTAGAGATGATTTTATGTTTAAAAAACACCAGTATGCCAATTCAAAAAATAAAAAAATTTATCGACTGGTCTATGGTGGGGGAATCTACCATCCTTCAACGGTTGGAGTTAATGAAACAACAGGAGACCAATGTCTTACAGCTCATTCAAGACACTGAAAAAAACTTAAAAAAGATACAACAAAAAATTGCTAAATATGAGGACGAAATAACTTCTTCAACTCCTATTATAAAATAAAAAATCACCTTCTACATATTGTAGAAGGTGATTTTTTATTTTATGATGCTTGCTTTCCTTTATCTGCATCATCTACATACCAAATGAACTTGCCTGTATATCCATAAATAACTGCTAAAATGAGTGATACGAAGCTTAGCCACATAAATGGAACGTATGATAATGTTGATACACCTAAAATACCAGCCATAAAAATACCATTATCAGACCATGGAACCATACCAGAAGTCAAAGTTCCACCTACTTCTGAGTTACGTGCTAATACGCGGCGATCTATTTTTAATTTATCATAGCTTTCTTCCATAATTTTTGGTGTTAAAATAAGTGATACGTACATCGCACAACCAAATATGTTAGCTAAAAACGCAACGATTAATGTAGACAATGTTACATTACCTGCAGAATTTAATTTCTTCTCAAATTTCGATACGATTACCTTTAGAACACCTAACTTTTCAAGTAATCCACCAAAACCTAAGCCGAAAATAATAACGGCTACTGAACCAAGCATACCATTAATTCCACCACGGTTTAATAACTTATCGACAAACTCGACACCAGATTGAATTGAGAATCCGTTATATGCTGTTCCAATTGCCTCTCCAAAGTTCATTCCTTGGAAAAGTGTTGCCCAAATTGCACCAATTAAAGCTCCCATAGCAATTGTTGGCATAGATGGTTTCTTCATCGCCAATAGCACAATAACAATTACCGCTGGAACAAGCATCCATATTTTAATATCAAAGTGCTTTAATAAAGATTCTTTTAAAAACTCAACTCTATTTAAATCTACATTATCCCCGCCATACATCCATCCAGCAACAGTAAACATAATGCTGGTAATAATATAAGCTGGAACGTCTAATACGAGCATGGCTCGAACGTGAGCAATAACATCTACTTTCGCCATAGAAGCTGCAAGAACTGTGCTATCAGAAAGTGGTGATAATTTGTCTCCGAAATAAGCTCCTGAAAGGACTGCACCCGCAACAAGCGGAAGTGGTAATCCAAGCCCTTCACCTATCGCCATCATAGCAATACCTGCAGTTCCAACTGTTCCCCATGATGTTCCTGTCGCGATAGAAGTGATTGAACAAATAATTAAAGTTGCCAATAAGAATATGCTAGGGTGAATGAATTCTAATCCATAATAAATTAATGTAGGTACAACCCCACCAGCAATCCACGTTCCAATTAAAGCCCCAACTGCAACTAAAATAAGAATTGCTTCTAATCCATTAGAAATCCCTTTCGTAATTGCATCTTGCAATTCTTGATAACGAAATCCTAATCTTAATCCAAGCGCAATAACTAAAAACCATGAAATAAATAGCGCTAATTGAATTGGGAGATCAAAAATCGTTTGGAAGGAAAAGACGACAGCAAGAAATAGGCATAAAAGAATAATAATTTCTAGCATCGATGGTAATCTTACACTTTTCATTTTTTTCTCTCCTTACAAGTCGATAACATGATGTATGTAGTCTTACGTGTATGTAGTCTTACGTGTATGTAGTATACAATTAGCGAAGACAAAACAAAATTTTCATATTATTTCGATTTATTTTTTCAGTATAATATATTCACAACCCTTTCTATTGTAAAAGTAGATTGCGCTTTTCGCAATGAAAAATATAAAAAATGTTGTATTTTTATTTATTTAGATAAAAACACCTAATGAAATAAAACTTTAATCAATGAGGGTTTTATCCATCCCCACTAATTATTAACCCATAATAACCTTTTTAATATTTGCCTCAACAAAACTTTTTACTACCGCTTTCACCTCATATGTAATAATATATTTCTACATAAAAAAAGAGCACACATCATTTAATCGATGCATGCCCCTCTTTTATTTATACATATTTTGTATCTCTTCTTTATTTTTAAGTATTTCCGAAAACTTATCGCTACAACCTTTCGGAAATAAAACTCCGAGTCCATATGAATGCCCAAACTGAAAATGAGGGTATTTCACCTTGACCTCATCCCAAAACTTATACACACCGAAATCACCGTTTTTAACTTCAATATCATGTAATAATACAATACCGTTTTTCGCAACTTTAGGTAACCATGTTTTATAATCATGAGAAACAGCTTCATACGTATGATAGCCATCAATATGCAAAAGATTTATCGTTTCATCTTGAAACTCATCCAGAGCATCATCAAAAGTAGACCGAATTAAATTCCCTATATTCAGGTAGTTATCCCTCACCACTTTTTCTACTATTTGAAAAACCCCTTCTCCATATGGACCTGTATGCCCATCTCCAGCCCAAGTATCTACAGCAAAACATTTTGTGGCTAACCCACCATCTTTTACCCCCTGGCAAAAACTAAAAAAGGAAGCACCTAAATGCGTACCTAACTCAACTAAAGTTGCTGGTTCTTCAAATCTTACTAAATCATATGCGAAATCTAAATGCCCACTCCACGCAGATTGTGACCGAATAATAGGACTGAAATTTTCAAATTCAAACGATGGTTTATGAGTAACCCAGTTCATCGCGTATCTCCTTATACACATATTTTTAACAAACCAAATTACTCTTATCTTTATTTTTTTGGCGTCGCAATTATGATTATATTTCATAAAAAGATGAAGAATTACCCCATTCTTATTGGGGTAATTCTTCATATACATATGGATTTGCTGGCTTCTTAATCTTCTCTACTTTACTTATTTTCACAAGTGGAAATAGCATTCCTTAGAATCAGAAGCATTGAAAAACTTGGATGAACGATATGGAGATCAAATAACTGAAATTGTATTTATCGGCATCGATATGAATCGTTCTATTAACAGAAAAAGAAATGAAACAAGATTGAAATACATTTGTTGATCCTATTCCGGCTTTTACTTTCACTTCATAATAAAAAGGCTTCCGTAGCATGGAGCCTTTTTCACTTTGTAGTACTCTTATTTAACATATTTGCTTTAATAAGAAACACAATTGTACCTAAAACAATTAAGATAGCATATACGATACCAACTACATCACCTATTTTTTCTAAGCCAAACGGTAATAGTATAGTAGCAACTCCGACTATATAGGAAAACACACCTGAAAGCTTCGCTAATTTATTTTTATCTCCAACAAACGTTTCTTCCTGATAGCCTGCCAACAAAAACAATCTCTTTTTCACATGTATTTGATACCCTAAAAAAATGATAAGTAATCCAACAAATAAACAAACCAAAAATCCTGCTAGCATATAACTCCCCCCTACGATATTTTACTATACACAAAAAAAGATGATCGTTCTTACTAAACAATTTTATTTTTAATTAGAAATTTCAGTTTATTAATACTCCATTTCGTGATATATTGCATATTGTATCTAATATATTTTTTTTGAAAGGAGGACTATATATTTTATGGATCCAAATCGATTAAAAGGAATTATAATGGTCATAATCGGTGCTTGTTTATGGGGCTTATCCGGAACAGCTGCGCAACAACTTTTTCAATATGAAAACGTTTCTACTGAATGGTTAGTTACAATCCGTTTACTTATATCCGGTGCTATTTTGCTCATTATGTCATCATTCGGAGCGAACAAAAAAGAAATATTTGGAATTTGGAAACAAAAGTCTGATGCAAATAAGATAATTTTGTTCGGTCTTTTAGGCATGCTTGCTGTACAGTACACGTACTTCGCTTCTATTAAAGAAGGAAACGCTGCTGTTGCAACTTTGTTACAATATTTAGCCCCTATATTTATCACTGTATACTTACTTTTCAAATGGAGCGTTCGTCCATCAAAAATTGATTATATTTCAATTACCCTCTCATTAGTAGGGACCTTTCTCCTATTAACAAACGGTTCTGTTCATAACTTAGCTGTATCTACACCTGCTATCATTTGGGGCATTTTATCTGGACTATCTCTTGCATTTTATAGTTTGTATTCAAAAGAATTGTTAGAAAAGTGGTCTTCATCCGTTATCGTTGGATGGGGGATGATCATTGGGGGGATTGGCGTAACGATTTTACACTTTATTTCCACAAACGAATTCATTTTATTATCAACTATGAAATATGTAAAACTAAGTACCCTCCCGCTCATTACATTTGTCGTCATTTTCGGGACACTCATCGCATTTTATTTATACTTAGATAGCATAAGATACCTTACGCCTAAAGAAACAACATTATTTGGCTGTACAGAACCACTCGCAGCTATTATTTCTTCTGTGCTTATTTTGCACGTACCGTTTCAATCTTTTCAGTTATTAGGTGCTTTTTGTGTAATTGTAATGGTGCTCATATTAAGCCAAAAACCGGATAAAGGAAAACCAAAATTAAAGCTTGTTAATACGAAAAAGAAACATATACAATGAAAGGATTGAATTCACTATGCCTGTCCCTCAAAATTATAAAAAACCAGGAAGAGTTTCAGCAAAGTCACTCGTTTTAAATCAACTGCAAGATTGGATTATAGAAGGTGTTTTACGACCTGATGAAAAAATAAATGATGGGGAATTGGCAGAAGCACTAGGAGTAAGCAGAACACCTGTTAGAGAAGCTTTACAAATTTTAGAGCTTTCTGGATTAGTTGAAATGGTACCTGGGCAAAAAACGAAAATCGCGCCTATTAAGTTAGACGACGTATCTATCATTTATGAGACGATAGCTGGTCTTCACTCAATTATAGGAAAGCAAGCACTGCAAAAAGTTACAGACGCTGATATTAAACTACTTTCCGAGATAAATGATGCTTTTCAACAATCTATACATGAAAAAGATTCAAAAAAAGCTTTAGAACTAGATATACGATTTCACAATACAATTACTTCTATTGCTAAAAACCGATATATTGAACCTTTTCTAGAAAATATGCAACTTCACATTTTACGCCTTGAATATTTATTTTTCCAAAACTTCGTGCCTGCAAGTCAATCTATTAAAGAACATCACTCTATAATTCAAGCACTACAAAAACAGGATGAAAAACGAATGGAACAAATGATGTCTCAAAACTGGCTCCGTCCAATGAAAGAAATACAAAAAATAATTTCTATGAAATAATAAAGCTGGTTACACAAAAGTGTAACCAGCTCCTTCTTTAATAATCTATATGCTATGCCTGAATATTTGCGTAATCTTCAATATGCTCGTACTCTTTTTCCAATTCCTCTAAAGACAGCTCGTATAATTGTCGGTCGCGAATCTTAAACACCCCTGCTCCAATTAACTCATCAATTAAATGTCTCTTACGATTTTCAACAGCAAAACGGAGTTGACTACTCATCTTTTAAAAAACTCCTTTCTACGATCATTGAAAATGATAATCTTTATCAATTACCACTTTTGATTATAAAAGATGATTCTTAATAAGTAAAGTAATCTTATGAAATATTTACCTTACAAAGTATTTGTGGCCACATTATATATATGTATGCCACGCGAAAAATGTTATGACACTTTTTCATACCCTTTTTCTTTCATACTTTGCAAGTTGTCTCATTATGGTTAAATTCACCTTCTATTTCAACTTGAATGGTGACATGTTCTACATGAAATTTCCCCTTTAATACATCCGTTGCTTCTTTCAATACGCTTTGCGTTTCATTACCTTCGATAATAAGATGGCAAGTTAATACTTGAAAATCTGATGTTACAGACCATATATGTAAATCATGAACTTCTTTTACAATAGTAATATTTAATAATGTATTTTTCACCTCTTCAGCATCTATGTGCTGCGGTGCACCTTCCATTAATATATGAACTGTATCACGTGTTACACGCCATCCACTTATAATGACTAAAATAGACACAAGAATACTAGCAACCGCATCTGCAGCAGTCCATCCAAAAAATTTAATAAGTAACGCAGCAATAATCGCTCCAACTGAACCTAATAAATCGCCTAGTACATGTAAGAACGCACTTCTTAAATTTAAATTACCTTTCACATCTCCGCCTCTCATTAATATCCAAGCTGATACAATATTAATAAGCAGACCAAGCACAGCAATAATGAGCATTCCATTACTAGCGATTTCAACTGGTTCCTTAAAACGACGAATTGCTTCAATAAAAATATATACTGAAATGACAATAAGAACGACACCATTACATAATGCCGCTAACATTTCGACTCGCTTATACCCATATGTTTTCGCGGCCGTTGCCGTTTTTTCCCCAAGCTTGAACGCAAGTAAACTTAAAGCTAAGGATACTGCATCACTTAACATATGCCCTGCGTCAGACAATAGTGCTAAGCTATTTGTTACAAATCCGCCAATAACTTCAGCAATCATAAAACTTGTTGTTAATAAGAAGGCAATTAATAACGCTTTTTTATTTTTTGAATGACCGTGATCATGTGAGTGTCCCATACAAATACTCCTTTAAGTGCAATATCTGTATGTTAGTATGAAACACATTCCCTATCTTTATCCCCCATTAACGCCCGATAGTGAATGCTACTAATCCGTAGAAGATGAACAATACCCCACTGATTAAAGTTTCACTTTATCCCGCTTCCTCTGTATACAAACTTCGCTACTTTTCAAACAAGTCCTTTTTCTCAACTAAAAACAAGACTACTTCTTTTTTATTTTCATATTGTTTACTAATGAAAGAATTTTTAAGGGGGCTACAAAATTGAAACGACTATTTCTCTGCATGGAGCGTGAACTTGTTGTAGTAAAAGAACAATATGGTAACTATGAAACCACATATCATTTACAAAATATGCAACCTACCTGTATTGTGGTTGATCCATTCCAAACAAATCGTGTTTATTGCGGCACATTTGGACGAGGTTTATGGCTAAGTGACGATGGCGGGGATTCGTGGAGACCAATTGGAGATTCATATCGTTACTTTGATTTCCCTAAAGAGGATGGTATTTTACATTCTTCGATTACTTCCATTACGATAAGCCCTAATGAACAAGTTAACGGATATGGTGTCGTTTATGTCGGTACAGAACCTAGTGCTTTATTCCGTTCAGAAAATGGTGGTGAAACGTGGACTGAACTTAAAAATATGAAATCATTATTATCTTCCTATACGTGGGCTTTTCCGCCTAGACCTTTTACCCATCACGTACGCTGGATTACAGTTGATCCAAACAATCCAAATACACTCCATGTTTCAATCGAAGCTGGTGCTGTTATTCAAAGTAATGATAAAGGGCATACATGGATTGATAAAAAATTCGGTGCTCCTATCGATGCTCATCAATTACTCATGCACCCTGAAGCCCCAAATCGCCTTTATGCATCATGTGGTGACGGATTTATGGGCGGACCTGATCGCGCATATCTTGAAAGTTATAACAGTGGAAACAGCTGGATCTCATGTAGTGACGGACTTGAGCATCATTATTTATACAGTATGGCTATCGATCCAGCTGATTGTAATACAATTCTCGTTTCTGCCGCACCGAGTGCTGATTTAGCTCATCACCGTATTCCTTATGAATCTTATATTTATCGTAAAACGAAAGAGACTCCGTTCCAGCAAGTACAGCAAGGTCTACCATCTGCAATTGGTACAGTCATTTCGATGTTTGCTACAAATCCAGCCGAACCACATACGTTTTACACTTTAAATAACAATGGCATCTTTCAATCCACTGATAGCGGTGAAACGTGGGAACAACTAAACATTACATGGAAAGATGAGTATAAAACGCAGCATCCGCATGCATTGCTCGTTACTTGTTCTTAACGAAAAAAGACTGCCTAATGGCTTTAGGCAGTCTCTCTTTTATTTCTTTAAATCAATTACGATATCATCTAGAACAATATCTTTACTCTTCGCTTCTTTTTTCGGCACTTCAATTTTCTTCTCGATTCCATTAATAAATTCCACTCCACCAAAGTTTTCTGGTGTATGCACTCGTAAGTTCACATGAGGTGTAACGATAAGCTTTGTTGCATTTTCGTTTAACTTTTGGAATGTAGCACTCCAACTACTTTTATGTGGCTCTGCTACTGTACTAGTTCCGCCATTTCCTTCACCTGCATATTTATTTCCTAAATCATCTTTTATTTCTAATTCCACATCAGCGCTATCCCATATACTTCTTAATGCCTTAGATTCTTCTTGATTGTAAAAAACGATAAAGGACATCGGGGTTACTTCCATTTTGTCTATATTTACTTTTATTAATTCATTTTCAGAAACCCCATTAACCTTTGCTTCCTTACTATCCATTGCTTTTAAACTAAGTGCGAAATCCCAGTTCCCTTTAATTGATTTTTTTTCTTCGTACATATTAATTGATTCCATATTCCATCTAACATTTGCAACGTCCATTCTTTTACTACCAAGATCACTTGTTGTAGTCATACCTACATATTTTTTATCTCCTACTTTCGTAGTTTTAGAACTTCCTGCCGCACCATTAGACATGCTTACCTGTGGGGAACCAAATATGCTCGGATGCTCTCCTAAATCTTTATCACTTTCGATAGAATACGTTATCGTTACAGTTCTACCATCGAACACAGCATCATTAATTGTAACTTTAACCCCATTGCTCTCTTTCGTCATATTCAATTCAGTCGAAAACTCTTTATAATTTTCATGTACCCCTGTTCTACCATTATCTAAAAATCGGAATATATCACCTACAATTGGCAATCCTCCAGCATATGTAGGAAACCCGATACCAAGCGTTGCAACTGATAATCCTACTAAAATAGATGCAGCAGCAACACCTTTTTTCCAACTTTTCATCTTTTTCTTCGTACGTATCGATTGTTTTACATTGCGTTTTACTTTTTCTTTTTCAATTTCAGAAGCCTCAATTTCCTCAAGTTCTTTTTCATCTATATCAATGTCATTTAATAATTCATAAATGTCTTTCATATTGCACTACCTCCAAAACTAATATTCGTAGCATTTTGTTGTAGTTTCTTTTTTCCCCGGTACACACGATTATCGATCGCTGCCCTGGTTAATCCTAATTTGTCACCTATTTCCTCTGTCTTCATACCGAGAAGATATTTCATAATGAACACCTTTTGATCTAACGGTTCTAATTGATTAATAAGCTTCAATAACTCTTCCCTATCTTCCATAACGATTAATTCATCTTCTGCTGACTTTTCCATACTAATATGAAACTCATCTGAAATAATTTCTACTTTTCTAGTCGCTTTCCGGTAATAATCAATCGCCTTAAATTTTGCAATCGCCGCTATCCATTTTTTAAAGTCACTCGGCTCTCCATGAAATTTATTTGCGTTATTCCAAATGGAAAGAAATATATCGTTTACACATTCCTCTATGAGTCCATCATTTTGAACTGGAAGAAGAACTTTGTGCGTGATTCCTTTTATGAGTGGTAAGTATGCATCAACAACAAATTCTAGCGCATCTTCTTTTTGCCGTTGTAATCTTTTTATAAAATTTTTCTCATTTGATTTCATGTAGCGATTCCCCTTATTTTTTTGTAAAAGCTTTTACACCCTATATAACGTCTAAAAAAATATTTTCTCTCATCTTTTTTATTTTTTGTATGTAATGGAATACTTTTCCTTAGCCATTGTCTCATATAAATATAAGCTTGAAGAAAATTTTCTCAAGTCTGTAATTCAATTAGTGTAGTACACTATTTATGCAGACACTCTTTAACCTGGTGTACATTTCATTTAATTAATCTACTTTTATAATTTTAAATTAGGAGATGAGATTTGTATGTGTGGAATTACAGGTTGGGTAGATTGGAAGAAAGATCTTTCAAATGAACATGTTATTTTAGAAAAGATGGCGAATAGTATTCAGCATCGCGGTCCTGATGCTGAAGGATTTTGGTTTTCACCTCATGCGGCTTTTGCACACCGACGTTTAATTGTTATTGACCCAGAAGGCGGGACGCAGCCAAAAACATTCCGTGCCGGTGATTATACGTATGCTCTTACTTATAATGGAGAAATTTATAATTTTCGTGAACTGAGAGAACAGCTTCGAAAATGTGGTCATGCATTTGAAACGCATTCAGATACAGAAGTATTACTACATGCTTATTTAGAATGGAAAGAAGACTGCGTACAACATTTAAACGGAATTTTCGCTTTCGCCTTATGGGATGATCAGAAGCAACAACTGTTTTTAGCACGTGATCATTTAGGCGTAAAGCCACTCTTTTATACAGAAAGAAATGACAGTATTATTTTCGGATCTGAAATAAAAGCATTATTAGCTCATCCATCTGTTCCTGCTGAAATTGATGCGGACGGCATAAATGAAATATTTGGATTAGGCTTATTTCGAACTCCAGGATGTGGCGTCTTTAAACATATTCAAGAAGTTCGTGCTGGACATTCTATAACATTCACACGTGATAAAAAAGTAGTTAAGAAGTATTGGAATTTAGAAAGTAAGATCCATACAGACTCTACCCAAGACACATCTTCTCATATTTTATCTATTTTACAAGATACAGTAAAAAGACAATTAATTGCTGATGTTCCCCTCGTTTGTATGTTATCAGGCGGATTAGATTCTAGTGGTATTACTGCACTGGCAGGTAAAGAATTTAGAGAGGAACACAAAACACTTCACACATATTCAATCGATTTTTTAAATAGCGCGAAAGATTTCGAACTGACATTTGCTCGAACTGGTCTAGATGCTCCTTGGGTAAAACGTGTTTCTGAACATGTAGGGACATCGCATCATGACATTATTGTGAATGCTGAAGAGTTAGCAAATCACTTATTCGTTCCCCTTCACGCGAAAGATTTACCCAGTGCTGGCGAAATGGAAACTTCACTTTATTTACTATTTTGCGAAATGAAAAAAGATGCAACCGTAGCTTTATCTGGAGAATCTGCTGATGAAGTATTCGGGGGATATCCTTGGTTTCATCAAGAAGAACTATTATATGTAGATAAGTTTCCGTGGTTAACAAACTGGAAAAACACATCTTCTCTATTATTAAACGACGTAACAACTCAATGTAATCCTGAGCAGTATATTAATAAACGATTCCATGAGGCTGCTCTTGAAGTACCTACTCTTGAAGGTGAAAGTAAAAAAGAAGCGAAACAGCGTCAAATGTTTTATTTATTTTTAACACGATTCCTTCCGTTCTTACTCGACCGTAAAGACCGTATGAGTATGGCTGTAGGATTTGAAGTTCGTGTACCGTTTTGCGATTATAGATTAGTTGAATATTTATGGAACGTTCCTTTCAATATTAAAAGTATTGATAATATCGAAAAGGGAATTTTACGTAGAGCGCTGAAACCAGCTTTACCTGATGATGTGCGAAATAGAAGAAAAAGCGCTTACCCTACTTCACAGGATCCACACTATTTACAAACAATCCGCAATTTAACGCTTGATATGTGCAGTAATAAAAACAATCCTGTTTTCTCACTCATTAACCATTCCATATTACTTGCAATTGCTGATCAAAGTAACAAAGAGATTACCAATTTTGAAGCAAGAAGTGCTATGGAGTATATGCTACAAGTAAATGAATGGTTAAAAACGTATCATATTCATATTGCTTAACAAAAAAGAGTTCAAGGACAAAAACCCTTGAACTCTCTTTCATTTATTAATTGGCACATTGTCTATTTTCAGTATCGATGGACCATCCAATAATAGTGGCACAATCTCTACCTTTCCACTGAAGTACATTTGTTAATACAGGCTCAATCTGTAAACAAGATCCGTCGTGTAATATTTCTACTAAAGATTGATCATCATCAAACTTTAGTTTATCACACTCTAAAATACCATCCGTTGCCATTACAATGTGATTCTGACCTTTTTCTAATCCCCTTACCCCTGATGTAAAACAAGGTGTATTCGCTGCAAAAACATTTTTTCTTCCTATGTATTCATAGTTCTTACGCTTATTTAGCCTACCTTTTCCATTTTTCGTTTGCTCTGAATGGAATAAATACGCGAAGCAATCACCAACTGATAGCCAATATAAGAACTCGCCTTTTCGTAAACAAATTAAACATGCAAGTTCCTCATCATCTTGGTCACATTTCTCGATAAAGAGCTCATCTGTAAATAACGCTAATAAATACATATGTGTATGATGAAAAGCTAAATGGATTGGGTATGAAAATAACTCTTTTAGTTTTTCTTCTCTTTCTGAAATCGCTTCTATTATATAATGTATATTTTTCGTTTTATGATGTGTATCAAAAATCATAACAAATTCAAATTCTAATTTCGGATCCCACCAAGCTAGCACTGCATCTCCTCTTTCATATGCATCACTCTCTTGATTTCCTCCATATACGCCGACTGAAAGAGGACCACATTTTTCAACATGTATTTGATCTACATACATCTTTTCATGACTAATCCATTTAAATGTATTCACAGCTATCATCCTCTCTCTTGCTAAATGTATACCTTTACACATAGATTACCTTATATTTCAATAAAAATAAACTTTTTCAACATTTTTAATGAAAATAAAAGGATTTTACTTCTGAATCAACGAATATATCTTACTATACGATATAAAAATAGGAGGATTTATCATTATGAAAGACATTAATCAACATTGGGAAAGTATTTATTATCACTTACGATATGAATATGAAGACAACCTTTCTCACCAAGCTATTCGTATTTTACAAATCGTTTCTCGTGAGAAAGATATAACAATTGGAAAAGTTGCTACTGAGCTTAGTCTCTCTCATAACACAGCATCTGAACACGTAAAGCGCCTTATTCAAAAAGGATTTATTATAAAAGAAAGAAACAAACACGATGAAAGGGTTGTAAACCTTACTTTAACGAAAGAAGGCATTGAAGTATTAGAAAAGCATACTTTACTAGATAAAGAAAAGATAAAAATATTAGAATCACAGTTATCAAAAGAAGAACAACAACTAATAGAAAAAGCCTTTTCGTTATTAGCGAAGGAGGCAAAATATGCATTTCCTCGTTAAAGTAATCGTTTCGGCACTTATTATCGGCGTTATTACTGAAGTCGCTAAACATTATAGTACGATAGGCGGCTTTATTGCTGCCCTTCCACTCGTTAGTTTACTAAGCCTATTTTGGATTTCTTTCGAAGGTGGGAGTAAACAAGAATTAAGTCAATTCGCTTTAGGCGTATTATATGGATTTCCTGCATCCGCACTACTATTATTTATTGTTTATATCGGTTTAAAGAACTCCTTTTCACTTAGTACATCTATACTCTTCGGCATATGTGCCTGGTGTATCGTCTTTACTTGCCAAAAAGTATTTCAAGCTTAGGGGGAATTACTATTAATAGATCAGTAGAGATATTTGGACAAACTGTAGAAGTATATATAAGAGGTAACAGTAAACAAACTGTAGTCATTCAAACAGGAATGAGTTGCTCATTTTATGATTGGCTCCCTATTATAGAAGAGCTTTCACAACACTTTACAGTTGTTTCATACCATCGCCCAGGTTACGGAAAAAGTGAGCTAGGAAATACTCCACGTACAGCAAGGCAAGTTACAAAGGAACTACATATGTTACTAAACAAACTCCATATTCACGAGCCAATCATTCTAATCGGCCATTCCTATGGAGGGTTATGTGCACAACATTTTGCAATGTTACATGAAGATAGGCTGCAAGCACTTCTTTTAGTTGATTCTACTTCCATGAACTTACACCGATTAGATGAGCTTCATTTACCAGTTTCTGATCAAACTGATTCTGATGATATGTGGCTACAAAAATATCATACCTACTCCAACATGGATGCAGAAGTACTTTATAATGAACTAAAATCTATGCTCGTCAATACAACAAAACAGCATATCAAATTTTCTACATCTCCTTCCTTATATAAAGCGACAGCTTCTGAACTGTCCGAGTGGAAAAATTGTGCTCGCTCAATAAAAAAACAACATAAAACATTAGAAATACCATTAATCGTTATCGG
Organism: Bacillus sp. SRB_331; assembly: GCF_003264175.1. Classification (NCBI taxonomy): domain Bacteria; kingdom Bacillati; phylum Bacillota; class Bacilli; order Caryophanales; family Bacillaceae; genus Bacillus; species Bacillus sp. SRB_331. Next base: position 112,596 of record NZ_NADV01000044.1, read on the forward strand.
TAGAGATCCTCAATATTCTATTGCTCAATTGATTGAGGGCGGTATGCCAAAAGAAGAAGCTACACAACTTGAAGATATGTGGCAAGAACTTATTCGTGAACAATTAAATCTCTCAATAAACAGCCAATACATTTTGGCTGAACATGCTAGTCACGGGATAGAAAACGATCGTCCAGATGCTATCATTGAAGCCATTCACTTATTGTAAATAAAAAAAGGAAGCAACTAAAGCTGCTTCCTTACTTATCTATTCATAGTCTTCTTCATCATCGACTTCTTCATAATACGAACTCCCATTGCTTACATATATAGGACCGTTCGCAACATCAATACGTAGTACCCATGCCCACGGCACAGCTAAACGTTTATGTATTGCTCTCCAAAAGTTCATTGATTTTCTTTCGTACTCCTGGAACTCCTGAAGTAACTCTTTATAGGAGGAACCGTCTAACTGAATATTTGCTTCTAATAAACGAGAATGGGCATAGTACTGTAACTCTAGTTCAGCAGCAATCTCCATTTCTTCTTCCGTTGCCATACCTATAATTGCTCCATCTGCTGGTGCGATTTCATATACGTTGTGAACTTCAATAAGCCCTTCTTTCTCTTTCTCAAACATGTAAACAGCCTCCTTTAACCAATATTTTTTATGTTACAAAGTCATACTTCTACAATACCTTCTCCCTTTCCTCTTTTTTTGATAAACTTTTACAAATTATTTATCTGATAATCTGTAGACTGTATTCTTTCAGCAGAACTGAAACAATTATTATCAAAAGTTAATTTATACACATCAGGCATATGAAGGGTTTTCCAAAACTGAAAACCATATTTCGAATCAAAATAATTCATTAGTAATACCATAATATTCCCATGAGTACCTATTACAATATTCTTACCTTTATATTTTTTTAATATACTTTGCATACATATTACAGCGCGTCTTTGCGCTACATCATTTGATTCTCCGCCTTCGTATGCAAAAGTCCAGTCTTCCCATACCTTCTGAATAGCATCGTTAAAATCTGTTACTGGCTCTTTACTTAATAACCTTTCCCGTAAATCTTCTTCCAGTTGTATTGATAAATTATATGTATTCGCAATTCCTTGCACGGTTTGAATCGCCCTTTTATACGGGCTAGAAATAACAACATCAATGTTTTTATCCTTTAACAAACTTGTTACATTACCTGCATCAATCTCTCCTTCTTCAGATAAGGGACGTTCCCTTTCTTCCTTTGTATATGTAGAGTGAGCGTGGCGAACGAAATATACTGTAGTCATTATTCAACTTCCTTTCTTAGTTTCAATCTATATTCCATGCAGTAAATAGGAAATCCTGTATCATGAATAGAAAAGAGCGCCTTTTAAAAAGCGCTCTTTTGTTTACACAATAAAATTATTTCATTATAACTTTCTTCTGAATTCTTCATCTGTTATAGCATCTTGAATAAAATAATCTATATTATTTCTCAGCTTTTGATATGCAACTTGATCTTCTATATCGTTAAACATAATTACAACTTCTACCTTATTCCCTTTCTTATCTGTAGTATACAAACTTTTTGTCAATACGAATGCGGTAGAACCACCTTTTTGACCAGCATATTCCAACTTACTATTTTCAACTGTTCCTTTAAAAACATTATCAATTTCATCTTGCATTGATTTTGGAAAATAATTTCTACTATTTATCTTTTCCATTAAACTCAAATAATCTTTAGCATTTGCACTCACTAATCGATCTGACCAAATACGCTGGAATTCCATATCTATTTTTAATGGTATATCACGTTTCTTCCATTCACTTTCATCTTTCATCCATTCATGTATTTGTAACACGTGTTTATTATATTCATCATTAGACATGTTACGTATCATTTCTAACGATTGATTTTCTGGCTCATTAAGCTCTTTTTCTACATACCCTCTCATATATAGTGAAGCAGTATACGAAGAGAACTTGTCATGACTAGTAAGTTCTAACTCTTTTAAATTATCATTTACTCTTTCTATTCCAAGCTTATCTAACAAATATGTTGTATTCGCATTAGAACTATAATGAATCATCCCTTTAGCCACTTCTTCTAAAGCAATCTGTCCATTTTGCACTAACTCTCTCACTTTTGAATCTTCTAACCAGTCAGGATGCGCTCCACCATCAGTGTTTTTAACATAATATTTTTCTAAATCCTGCAATGAAATTTGTTCATCTCGACTTATTTTTCCTTCTGACACTTGCTTAGCAAATTCAACTGCTATTACGATTTTTGCCGTACTTGCTAATGGTAATTTTTTATTTTCATTTACAGATGTTACTACTTCACCGTTTTTTCTAATAAGTAATGAACATGTTTCATCACCTTTATGTTCTTTTATGTAGTTTAATACGTAATCAGGATCTTCTTTTGACAAATAGTACTTCATAATAACAAAGAAAGCTATAACAGCTACTACAATCACTCCTGCAACAATTCCTATAATCTTTAATATGTTCACAATATGCCCCCTCTATAAATTCCCTTCTATATAATAATTATAACGAATAAAAATACAAAATTATACAAAACAGAGTAACTCTTCCTAAAAAAAGAAAGAGTTACTCTATTTCACATGATGTTATTTGTCCATTTAACGTAACAACTATATTTGAGTCGTCACTTTCTTTAACTCTATTTAGTCGATTTGAGTTAGGAGGACCAATTACAACTGACTCCTTAATTGGCGAAAGGTCCTTTCCTAATTTTTCTGCACTTACACCGTATGCAGCTTGAAATACTTCTGGCGGTGTTAATCTAAGTATGTCTGATCCCTCTGCTGTTTCAAACTGATCGTTATTAAAGAACAAATGTAATTGTACTTCTTCTGTTACCGCTGTAATCCAATGCCACCATCCCATTGGAATAAAGACAGTTTGCCCCGCTTTCACATGATAATTTTGCAATTGATTCGTTTCGGGATTTAAAATGGATGTAACTGCTTCTCCTGATACAACAACATCTAATTCCCACGCATTCGGATGCCAATGTGGTTCCCGCATATGCCCTTTCGTCATAAATAAATCAACAAACGCCCCTCCTATCATCGCAGGTAACTGCGTTGAGGTAACTTCATATGCAACGTTTTTCTCATCTCTTTTAAAAAAGACATTTTTTCTCGAATCAAAGAAAAGATTTGGCGTTCCTGAGCTTTTCTTTAAATTTTTATTATCTGTAACATAACCTGAACTACTCATTCAATCCCTCTTTCCCGCTCCGAACATTTCTAATTTTACACTGTATCGTATGGGGAAATTTTATAAATGTGCCTATTAACAACATAACAAAAAAACATGCTTTCATTATGAGAGCATGTTTTGTGATTTTTTTCACATTATTTAGTTAAAAAATAAACTTTTTACTTACCATGATGTAACATTAAATCACTAAGTTCTTCTTCAATGTGATTTAATTTCGCAACTCCTTCTTTCCACTTATGAATATAACGCGATACCCCGACAATAAATAAAACAATAATTGTAGAAAGAATAATACCATATACGATTGTTACAGTACTCATAGTTACACTTCCTTATAATTAGTAATGTTGTTATTAGTTATATTTTTATTATAAACCTTTTTCTTTTAAAATACTTCGATTTCAACTTTTTGTAACAAAATTGATTTTTCTAATATTTCGTTCATAAAAATGGAATATTTTTCACAAATTATACAAAACTTCACCATATGTACTATTGCCACATGAGTTATATTGTTAAATAGGATAAAGTGAAATTTTAGTCAGTACGGGGTATCTATCCCACACTGATTATTAGCCCGCACCAACCAGGATTTTACGGACCGTTACTGTGGGATAAAGGGGATGAAATACTATGACGACTTGGTTTATTGTAATGTTAGTTGTATTTGGAGCATTTAAAATTATTGTTTCTAGCCTTCCTAACTCTGCTATTGAATCCATTATTAGCAAGTACGAAACACATCCACAACTTGAAGAAGAGAATGTGACTGTTACAATCAATGGAAATAACTTAGAAGGCGAAAAGAAATCCAGAATTATTCATGATTTTAACGAAGGATTATTTTTAGATCGCTATTATGCACCACCACACAATGAAGGCACTCCTTTAATTATCAATGCAAAACGTGGCAAAAAAGATTTTACATTTTATATTTATAGTCATGAAGAGCATGTTGATGTAGTAAAACAACATAAAAAGAAGGTAGTTGCTTATAGTTTACGCTCTAAAAACCTTCAAAATAATGATATGTTCGTGTCAGCTGATTTAGCTTAATACTCATATATTAGAAGAAGGAATCCATGGCACATGGATTCCTTCTTTCCTATTTACTGAAAAATAAGCTCTGTCTTCAAACTATCTTTCGGTAACAACCATCCTTTTTTCTCTATACTCGCCATTAATAATTCTCTTTGTTTTGTTGCAATACTTTCCTCATTTGTTTTAAACGACACTTCTATTACGAAATCATCTTCTATTTTCCCTGTATTACTTAGTGGCCAAACTTCAATATTCGTTTTTATATTTTCAAACTCCCCTGTATACCGTTTCATTAATACAGGACCGTAAATACGAGAATTCTTGAGCATTTCTTCTCCCCAATTCGTATACAACCATTTGTTCATTTTCCCTGGTAACTTTTCTATTAACATATTTTGAGCAGCTTGTTCATTTGGTAAATCAAGTATCCCATATCCTTTAGCACTATAACTTTTCTTATTTGAAATACTTAATGTTTTCTTCTCAAATCCCCAATCTATTTCTGCCTCATAGTTATCAGTTTTACTATCAAATCCATCCTTCTTAGCTACTTCTAATGCATCTTGAATCATACCATTTTGAATCGGGTATCTCTTTTTATATGTTAGCTCAAAATCTTTACTAAATTCTTTCTTTCGGATCCTCGCAAACCAACCTTCATTACTTAAACTTTTATTCGCCGTATCTAAAAATTCCACTTGTATTCTTTCATAATTTGTACCAGCCTGGAAATGTTCTAGTACCTCTTGCTTCATCTCTTTGTTATAACCTAATACTTGTTCTGGCTTTAATAATAACTTCACTTCAAAGCTAGGTTTCATTGGACTAGCAGCAAAACCTTCCTTAACGTTATAAAGGAAACAACAAAAGAAAATACTTACGAATACAAATACTTTTTTCATATACCAATCTCCTTTACATTTTATATGACTTCTACACATTCCATTGCAAGTGAATATACATTTTTATATCCTGCTATGCTAAGCTTTTTCTGTAATTGATCCGTATCCTCTTTCAAAGCGTGTACTAACACCGTATGTTCTGGTAATAGTGTATTTAACATTTCCTTAACGTCACTTATACTTTGATGAACTTTATATGGAACTCGCTTCACCCTACATTCTTTACCTACACGTTCCTTCAAAACTTTTTCTGCAAAACTTCCTTTAGCAATATGTCCAGTAAAGATAATCGAATTTCGTTCTTCATGCCGAAGTTGTTCATAATACAACTGTGCTCGTTTCGTTTGCATATTCGCATCACTCATTACAACTATTCCATAACTATTTTGCATACAAATGTCCTTATCCATAACTATTATGTTTCTTTTTAAACCCTCCACAACCCGTTCAAGTTTTTCATTATTTTTTAACCAATCTTTATATATGAACATCTCTTCAAATCCAGCAAAAATTTCTTTATCTACTATAATTGGAAGTTCTTTATATCGTTCATATAAATACAATACTATATCTTGCGCCCTACCAAGTGAGGGCAGTGGTAGTAATGCTGTTCCTTTATTTTGAGCAACTCGTTCAATTTCTGCACATAATTCGTCTACTCGTTCCTTTTGTGAAACATCATCAGTGTGATAAGCGGCATCTACAATTGCAATTTTTATATCGCTTCGCAAATCTTCAGGTAAATTAGCTCGTAGTATATTAGATTCTGCTGAATAATCACCAGAATAAAATACGTATGTATTACACATATCCACTAAAAACCAAACAGCTCCTAATACATGCCCACTATACCCCCATTGAAACCGCAACGTTGGTGTAATCTGTATCCATTCATTTGGATTACTAATCTCATCAATACATACATAATTTAGATCTTTAATATTTTGATCGTTATAAGGTAAATTCCACCCTTTTGAAAGATTGTAGTTTCCCCATTTTTCAAAATAAGCTGGAAGTTGCTCCTTCGTATAACGAGTCGTCCAAATTTTTTTCTTATATCCATACTTCGTCAATAAAGGTAAACCCATCGTATGGTCTTCATGAATATGTGATAAAAATACTGCATCCAAAAATGGAACAACTTCTCTTTCTATTTTGGGATAACTATCCTCATATGATCGATTAATACCACAATCAAATACTATTTTTGTCTCTTTATTTTTTACAAAATAGCAGGAACGACCGTATTCTCCCGCTCCTCCCCATACTTCCATCCTCATCATGCTACCCCTTTTCGTTTTTGCTCCATATGTTGCAGAAGTAATAAGCACATTGTTGTAAGCCCAACAGAAACAACAGCCATTGCCATTCCTATAGATACTTCTCCTTGTTCAAATTGAGCAAAAATAAACGTTGCTGACGTTTCTACTGATGGAGGTAGTACGAGAAGCGATGCTACTAACTCTCTTATCGAAATCGTAAATGTCATCGCCCATCCAGCAAGAATTCCTGGAATAATAAGCGGCAATATTATTTTTCTAAAAATATAAATATAATTCCCGGAAAAAATACTTCCTGCCTGTACAAGAGAATCATCAATTTGTCCGAGCGATGCTTTTACATACTGCACCGTATAAGGTAAAAAGAGAACAACATACGTTACGATAACCATGACTGGTGTATTGTAAATTGACATAGGCATATAGGGTGAATTCCAAAATAAAATAAGCCCTACAACCATCACTATTCCTGGTACCATATTCGGTAACATGCCGCACATATCAAGCCATTTTTCAGAGGACTTTTTCCCCTTTCGAATCATAAGCGCCAAAAATACGCCAATAATTACAGCAACAATCGCCGTTACGAGTGAAAAAAGAAAACTGTTCCATAAAGCTTCTAATCCCGGAGAACCAATTGTAAATAATGCTTCATAATGGCTTGTTGTAAAGTTATTAAAATGTAAGTCACCGCCTCTTAACTTCGACAAAGAAGCAATAAGTATAGAAAAGTATGGGATTCCAATTGCTACTATTAGTAAACCAATTACATAAACCCATGCTATAAAACGTGTAACTATAGACAAAGTATACCTTTTAGATTTCACACCTTTTCCACTAACCATTGCATATGTATACTTTCGATTCAATACATTTTGCATATACCAAATGAGCATACAGGCACTAAGTAATAAAGAAGATAATGCTGTGGCACTGCCAAAATCAATCGGCCAACTAGAGATAAATTTATGAATCTCAGATGTTAACACATGGAATCCTATTCTACGTCCGAATGTAGCTGGTGTTCCAAATTCAGCAATCGTCTTTACGAAAATGAGTAAAGCACCCATTACATAACTTGATAACAATAACGGTAGTATTATCTTTCTTAAGCGATAGAAAAAACGTCCACCATGAACTGCTGCAGCTTCTTCTTTACTACTCCCAATCTGAAGTAACGTGTTTTTCAACATGAAGTAAAGGAATGGGAATAAATGCAGACTCATAATTAAAACCATACCGCCTAAACTAAAAAACGATGATGAAATCGGCTTTAAAGCCGGAAAAAATTGTTCAAAATAACCGTTAGGTTGCATGAACAAAATCCAGCCCATCGATCCGATATAGGGCGGGGTCATAAATGGGATCATAAAAACAATATCTAACTTACTATACTTTCCTACATCTGTTTTGCTCATAATGAACGCCAATGGAAACGCAAATATTGTAGCTCCTATTACAACGAGTACACCTAGAAGCATCGAATTTAGAAAAATCCCAGCTAATCCACCACTTTGCATGACTTCAAAAGGCTTTAAAAAATTCCAACTGCTATTTTCATATACACTAGAAAATAAAATGAGAAAAAGCGGAATGACGATTAACATCGCCACAAGTAACAACGCTACTGTCATTCCAACTTGTCTTACTGATACGAATCGATTTACCATGTAATCACCATCTTATTGAAATACTTTCTTAAATTGTTTTGCTATTTCATCTTGTTCTTTCTCAACTGTTTTCCAATCAATATTTAATACTGGAATCTCTTCTACATTCGGTCTATTTTCAGCTTTTATATCTTTTCTACCTGGCAACAAATACGCTTTAGAAACTTGTTTTTGCACATCATCTGATAATAAATAATCAATAAACTCTTTTGCACCTTCTACATTTTTACTATCCTTCATAATGCCTGCTGCCCGTGGACTAATGACTGTTCCGCTTTTTGGATATACGATATCAACCGGTTCACCCTTTGCTTTTGCACTGTACGTCATATAGTCAACACCCGCAATTACCATATCTTTCGCACCTGTTACAACTGGGTCTAACGCTTCTTGGTTTGCCCCAGCTACTGTAACTTCATTTTTCTTAAGCTGTTCAAATAAATTCCATCCATCTTGTCCATTCTTTTTCACATATCCTGTTACAAAGTCTAAAGCTGAACCTGAAAGTGCTGGATCTGGAAGATTCACTTTCCCTTTCCATTCTCCTTTCGTTATATCGCTCCAATCTTCAGGTGCTGTCTTCACATTTTTTGTGTTATACACAATTCCTAATGCTGAAGCACTATATCCAAAATAATGTCCTTTATCATCCGACCATTCAGAACGAAGCTTATCAGCTTGTTTTGCTTCTTTATAAGCTAACGTTTGCCCATCTTTTTTTAATCCTTCCATCGCTGGTAAAGAAGCAAGTACGACAACGTCAACGACTGGATTTTTCTTTTCAGCCTCCATTCTTGCTAAAATCTTACCTGTTGTTCCTTGAAACATTTCTACTTTTATCCCTGTTTTCTTTTCAAAGTCCTTTTGAATTTTTTCTGCTAATCCTTTTGGTCCTGCACTATATACAACAATTTTCTTTTCATTAGCGTTTTTATTTTTTGCATCTACACTGCCTGTCTTTGAGCTACAACCTGTTACTACAGCAGAAAATAGTAAAGTACATACAAATAAAGACTTAAGCGAACTGAATTTCTTCATACGATTCTCCCCCTATATGATGAATACATTTTTTTGGTACATATAACGATACCGGTTTACCAACGCTTAGCTTACTATTGTGATAAGCTATCCATACACCGAGTGTCCCCATGTTTACTTTCACTTCATAACGTTCTCCTACATATGTAACGTGCTGAACTTCACCTGTATACATTTCGCACAAGTCATTTTTTGTCCAGCTCACATGCTCTGGACGAATCATTTTTTTCCCCTCTACAAGCCAATTTGCCTTACCAACAAATTTTGCAACAAATTCATGAGACGGTTTCACATAAATGTCTTCTGGTGTTCCTTTTTGTAATACTTCACCCTGCTTCATGACAATAATTTGGTCTGACATTGACATAGCTTCTGTTTGATCATGTGTTACATACAATGCCGTTAAACCAATTGAATGAACGATGTCCATAAGTTCTAATCGCATTTCTTCTCGCAAAATTGCATCGAGTGCACTTAACGGTTCATCGAACAAAATAAAATGAGGTTTCGTTACAATTGCTCTAGCAAATGCGACACGTTGCTGCTGTCCACCTGAGAGTTCATGCGGATATCTTTTCTCCATACCTTGCAAACGAACTCGCTTTATCGCATCTTCTACCTTTTCTCTTAAGTGATTCGTTTGCTTTGTAGCCCTTAAACCAAATGCAGCATTTTCAAATATAGTCATATGCGGCCATAAAGCAAAATCTTGAAATACCATGCCGATATTCCGCTCATGAGGAGATGTTTTTATCTTTTTAGCAGAAGAATACATGCACTTATCTCCAAAATATATTTCACCTTTATCCGGTTCCTCAAGCCCTGCAATCATTCTAAGTAAAGTCGTTTTCCCGCATCCTGAAGGTCCTAAAAGTGTGGTGAATTCCCCTTTTTTCATTACAATCTGTAACGGCTTTAACGCCTGTGTTTTCCCAAATGCCTTTTCTAATCCATGAATTTTAATATCCATCGTTTCACCTCTCTCCCCTCATTCTTAACCTGCTTTCATTCTATCTGGAAGTTTTATACTGAATGTTAATGTACTGTAAAGATTAAATTAAAAAATCTCTAATAAACTATTTATTTCTATAGATTTTTTCTATAGTTAGAAGAAAAAGGGGCCAACTTATCATGAATCTCTTAAAATTAGAAATTGTAGTGCTTATTAAGAAATACAAAAAGCTTACTATTGTTGCAGAAAAACTTGGCGTTAAACAACCTACTATTACGTTTCATATAAAAAGCTTAGAAGAGGAACTTGGTGTGCCTTTATTTGAATTACGTTCCGGAAGGTATTTCTTAACAGCAGCTGGTGAAGCGTTGCATCATTATGCTTGTAAAATAGATGCACTTATGAAAGAAGCTAGGCGGGTCACACAAGAGTTTAAAGATTTTAATAAAGGCGCTATAACAATTGGTGCTAGTTATGTACCCGCGACTTATCTTTTACCAGAAGTTGTTCACCAATTTCAATGCGAATTTCCAAATATAAAAATAACACTCATAGTAAAAACAGCTCCTGAAATTCGAACGATGCTACAAAATCATGAAATTGATCTCGGGGTAATTTCTGCGGCACCGTTTGACGAACCACTTCTAAAACAAATGAATGTAATGCCTGATACACTTGTTCTTGCCTTTTCCAAAGAACATCATCTTTCTAAAAGAACAAATGTATCATTACAAGATATCGAAAAAGAACGTATATTATTGCATCGTAACCCATCTACAACGAGAGATTTACTTACACAATGGACGTTAGCACATAACATTACATTCCAATCAGAAATTGAACTAGATTCATTAGAAACGATGAAACAAATTTTAAAATATGGTAATGGGGTTGCCTTTATTTCAAAACTTGCTATTGAGCAAGAAGTACAACGAAATGAGCTATGCTATATACCGATCCCTGATTTTGAATTTCAGCGTAATATTTATACCATTCATCATGAGGACAGATGGAATTCTAAAATAATTTCTTTTTTACTACATAGCATTACTTCTTTTGCAGAAAAAAATTAAAAGGCTGTCGTTATACACGACAGCCTTTTAAACTATAACTCTATTTGTTTTTCTTATCCTCAATTTTTGCTTGTGCCTCTTCAGCCTTATCTAATGCTTCTGAAACTTTTTTCTCTTTTTCTTTTACATCATCTATACTATCAACAGCTTTAATTAATTTATCGATTCCTTCTTCATTTACCTTTTTTCGTTTCGCTACTCTTTCATTTACTTTCTCTTCCACATCTTTTGCTTTTTGAAGCATATTCTCTGCATTTGATGTCACAGCTTTTTCAAGTGCATCATCTTTTTTCTTTTGTAACACTTCATTTGCAATATCTTTCGTTTCTAAATACTTACCGTCTTTTAATGCTGTCGCACCGCGATCTAGTAACTGAGCGACTTCTTTATACGCCTTCGCTTCATTTCCTGATTTCTCTTTTTCCGCTTTTTCAAACCACATAATCGCATCACTATATTTTTCATTTTTCAATGATTGCATACCTGTTTCAATATACGTGTCATAATTACTACATCCAGTCATTACGACTAACAGAAAAAGCATTACAAAACTTAATTTTCTCATGATGTTTTCTCCTTTTCTTTGCCTGCTCACTTTACTGTAACATACATGAAAAGGAGTTTCAAAAACTAAAATACTAATATGGTCATTTTTATATTGTTAAAATTTTCTTTTAAACCGATACATCCACTTGTTTTTTCGCCATATGCTGCTTTACTCCAACTAATACAACTAACAATAATCCTCCACCTAATGTCATCATAACAATGCTAGTCGGTAACATATCTAATAATAATCCATATACAATCATTCCAAGCGGTGCGATTGCAGTAGAAATTGTTTCAAGTAGACCGAATACACGTCCTAAATAGTTTGGATCTGTCGTCTTTTGCATATGTACTTGCATCGGGATATTTACAACCATCATTGATATACCGGTTAAAATCATAAAAGTGATATAGTAAATAAAACTTGCTACTTTCGGAATGATAACTAACAACGGAAAGACTGTGCATAAACTCAAGCCCGCAAATAAAAACAGTCCAATATAAACAGAGCGAAACGGATTATTCACTTCTTTACGTACTGATAAAACAATTGCACCAATTAGCATCCCGACTGCTAACATTCCCTCTACAACACCGAGTTGCTTCGAGGATAAATGCAAATTTTTAATAATAATATATGGAAGCGAAACGAAAAGTGCACTCGCAAAAAAGTTTACCCCTACTGCAATTTTCATTAAACCATATATTTCATGCTGTCGTTTCACATATGAAAAACCTTCTTTTATACTCGTCAAGAAATGCTCTTTACTTTCGGCCAATTCTTTTTTATATAAATCAAATACGATGAATAATTGTACAATAACTGCTAAAAAGAATGTAATACTATTTAACAGGAAAAATGTTTTGATTGAAAAGAAACCAAATACAACTCCTCCAATAATCGGCGCTAAAATATTCGATAAAGATGATGCCGTCTGATTTAAAGCACTCGCTTTTTGAATACGCACCTCATCTACTAAATTAGGAATAGACGAAGTTAATGAAACAGAATAAAAACTTGCACAAATTGATAATAATGCCGCTGATACATAAATAAACAGAAGTGATGGTCCAAATATAGTAGCAAGAATAAACATGATAAGCATTGTTAAGCTACTTAATAAATCAGTGCCAATTACAAGCCATCTTCGGTTCACACGGTCAGCTACAGCACCTGCAATTGGGCCACAGATCATTCTTGGTATTGATCCGCAAATAAGAGTAGTTGCAAACCCCATTCCTGAACCAGTTGTCTTTAATACGTATAATCCCATTGCAAACGTATAAATACCCGCCCCTAACAAGGACGTCATTTTTCCAATCATCATTAAAATAATATTTCTCGTTGCAATCTTCATTTTCCAATCATTTTGACCTATACTTACATCCCCCATTATGACACTCTCCCTTTAAAAGTTAAATTGTGTTAAACTTATTATATATACAACTTTCCAATTTTTACAACGAAAAGTTTAATTATATTTAACTTTTTGATTATAAAGGAGCATATGATGGCTACTCTCGGCGAGAAAATTAAAACGTTACGAAAAGAAAAAAAGCTTACTCAAACTGAATTAGCAGGTTCAGAACTGACAAAAAGTATGTTAAGTCAAATTGAAAATGGAAAAGCTACACCTTCCATGAAAGCATTACAATATATCGCTAATAAACTTGGATGTGAAATGAGTTTTTTACTAGAAGAAGATGATAGAGAAATTGTAGAACTCATTCAAAAAATGGAGGAACTAATAAAGACAAATAAATGCGATGAAGTATATGATACTTTACTACCTATCGTTCAAAAAGAGCTACCTTCTACTTTAAATACGGCTCGTATATATAAACAGTTCATAACTGGAGCAGCTATTATGAACGATTATAATATTGAATATTACGTCGAAACCGCTATTTCTATATTTGAAAAATATACTTTATATCGAGAAAGCACTGAAACGAAACTACTGTTTTACTATATGCTCTTCAAACGTAAAAAATATAAAGAATGTTTACAGATGATTACCATTATTCGTGATGAATATAAAACGAAGAATTTAGAAATGGATCTTATTACACATATACAGTTATACTTAAAAGAAGCAATTATTTTACTCGCATATGGCAATTATGAAAAATGTGAAAGAGTCATCTTAGATGCACTTGCCTTTTCCAAAAAACATCAAGTGTATTATAAAACAGATGATTTTTATCGTATTTTATCTTATCAAAAAATCATTACGGCGGATAAAGAAAGATATTTATATTACATAAAAAAATCTGAGCAATTTGCCATTTTTACAGAAGATACTTTATCCGCTGCAAATATAGATATATTAAAAGCTTATTACTACAATACAATTACGAATGAATATACAATCGCATTAGAACATTTAGAACAATTTCGAGAAAAACTAAAAGATGAACCAATTTTTCAAGACGATGGATTGTATTATCTTGAAAAAGGAAAATATTTGTATGGTTTAAAACGTTACCAGGAAGCTTTAGAAGTATTAGAGCGTGCTATCATACCGGATTATATGAGTCATCCACTTGATCAATCGTGGTTATTAACAGCTGGATCTTATCGTGCTCTTTGCTATATAGAACTTCAAGATAAAAAATCTGCTCTGAAAGAAGCAAAAGAAGCAGTTCAAGCGATAGATGACTATCCTGATTCCATCTTCTCTTCATTTATTAAAGAAACATTACAAATAATACAAAAACTTTAAAAATGTCTCGAAATGGTATATTATTCCTCCTTTTTTGCAAAGATAATAATGATGGGAGGAATATAAATGAATATACAACGCGCAAAAGAGCTTTCCGAGTCATCTGAAGAAGCCAATGTCAGTTTCCAAGGCATGCCTGTTATGATTCAACACGTTGACGAAAGCAACGAAACCGCCCGCATATATGAAGTAACAAATCCAAAACGCGAATTAACAGTTCCAGTTAATAGCTTAGAGGAAATATAAAAAATGCCACTTCTTTTTTTTGAAGTGGCATTTTTCTTACTTTGTATCACTTAATTTGTATATTCCTTCTCACCCCTGTTTTTCAGCACCTGAACAAGAACAGAAGCTTCCTGCTTCTTTTCTTGTTATTACGTGCTACAATACAAACTATGAACTGAACATTCGTACCATATATGTTAAGGAGGAAAGATAATGGGAACTAATCCACAAAAAACTAGCCCTTATTATGCGGTTATATTCACTTCTAATCTATCAAATGATACAACAGACTATAGTACCGTTTCCGAAAAAATGGAGGAACTTGCGAAACAGCAACCTGGATTTCTAGGTGTAGAAAGTGCACGAGATCATTCGGGACTCGGAATCACAATTTCTTATTGGGAATCACTTGCGGCAATTGAAAATTGGAAACAGAACGCCTTACATAAAGAAGCGAAAAAAAGAGGCCGTGAGCAATGGTACGAAAACTTCCACCTGCGTATCTGCCTTGTTGAGAAAGAATATAAGTTTCATAGAGATACCTTGTAACTTATGAAGAAAAAATTGGCTCTCGTTGCTATTCATGAAATATACGGTGTGAACGATCATATGCATCGTGTTATTGACCACTTCAATACATCTCATATAGATGTATTCTGTCCTAACCTTTTACAACTACAAAATTCATTTCATTATAGTGATGAAGAAAAAGCATATCAATATTTTATGAATCATATTGGATTTGATTATGGGAAAGAACAAATTAATGAGGTAATTTCTACCCTTTCAAATGATTACACGCATATAGGACTTATCGGCTTTAGTGTTGGGGCTACCATCGCTTGGCTCTGTAGTAACAATCCAACAATAGATTTTATCATTGGATGTTACGGTTCCCGTATACGTGACTATGTTCACATTAAACCTACATGTGCTACATTACTTATTTTCCCTGAACAAGAAGCTAGTTTTTCAGTATCCTCTTTAATGAAAGCATTGCAGCAACAAAGGAATCCTCTATTAGAAATAAAACAACTACATGGCGAACATGGATTTTTAAATCCATCCGCAGTAACATATAACGAACAATCTACAACGCAAGTATACAAAATAATAGATTCGTTTCTTATGAAAACTATGTTGTAAAGAAGTTTCATATGCCACTAACATTATTATTGCTCATATTCATAATCATTCCCTTCATTTCAGCATTAGCTCTCATTTTTATGACAGTCAAAAAAGGAAATTTTTTAAACAGACCATACTTACAATCATTCATCGTATGTGCTCTATTTTTTACGAATTGGATATTATATTTAACGAATTTTTATTCATTGCTACCTGAGAAAGTTAATCGATTTATATTTCTACCTATTTGGTTTTTTCCTTTGCGTTTTAGGTTTAATCGTTTTCACACGCGAATGGAAAAACAATCGTGTTTTTTCCATATCTATCGGTTTTCTTTCTTTTATTAGTTTTCTATTTGGATTATTGTTGTTAGTTCTTTCGGGAATGTAAAAACAGAAGGAAGAAAAGCCAACATTCAACTTTTCTTCCTTCTATGTGTACCTTTAGATTTCACTGTCACTGATTCACAAGGTGTGTAATAAATTTGAGGTGTCGCCTTATCAACAAACATCATAAACGTAATAAAGCCGATAATAAAGAAAATAAACAACGTTAACAATATTGCTCCTATCGTTAAAAGTATCATAACACCACCCCTATACAATTTATGTTATTACATCTTTCGCTATAATATGAGCTGAATCCTTTTTAGAAAAAGAAACGTAACAAAATAATTACAATGACTCCTGTTAATACTGTTCCTAATAAACTACGAGTATATATCGCTACGAAAAATGTAGGAATTGCCGCAATGATATAATCCCACTGCACTGTCTCATGCATAAATAATACTTGTGCTAAAAGTGCTGCTAATATCGCAATTGGTATGTAATTTAACCATTTTAAACCCCAGTCTGGAATTTGTAGTTTACTAAATACGAGAAGAGGTAAAATACGTGGTACGAGTGTGACAGCTCCGGCTGCTAGTAAAAGGAATAATACGTCCAATCTTACTTCCATTTTTCAATCACCACCCCGATTGTCGCAGCTAACAGCGTTGCGATAATAACTGCTATACTATCTGGCATAAATAAGTGTGAAACGTATGCGATAATAATCGCTATAATTGCAACGCTTAGATGAATGGCTAGTTTCGGTTTACTACTTATTAGCTGAAGTACAAATAATCCGATAAACATCGCTGGTAACGCATAATCCATTCCGTACGTATGAGGATCTGGTATCCACTCTCCAAAAAGACCTCCGAGAACTGTAGCTAAAATCCAATTTAAATATGCTGTCACATTAAGTCCCAACATCCATTTCTCGCCTAAATAGCCTTTTTGTGCTGCTTGTTGCACTGCAACGCCGAAAGTTTCATCTGTAATTTGCGAACCAATTATTAAATTTTTAAAAAGAGGTATCTTGGTGAAGTAAGGTGCGAGTGCAGCACTCATTAATAAGTGACGTAAATTAACAAAGAACACAGTAAAAATAATTGCCGAGGCTGGGGCACCCGCTGCATACATACCCGCTAATATAAACTGAGCAGAACCTGCGTAAATTAATGTGGACATAAAAGCAATTTCTATGATCGAGAAACCTGCTGTTTTCGCAATAACACCAGCCGCTATACCGATGCTCAAATATCCAAATACAGTTGGTAAACAATCCTTTACACCTTGCTGAAATGAATCATCGCTCTGCAGTGTCATATGTGCTTGAGCTTTATTCACCATTATCTCCCTCCATTTCTTCCATAGTACGTTTTCCTGTTACGACATGAACTAAATCTATGTTTTCACGCCATAATGTATCTAATTTATCAGCTCCAAACTCCTTCGTAATCTCTTCCACCATAATGTCGTGCCGAACATATTCTGTAGCGACGAGAACTAAAGCTGGATCGTACGTTGTAACGGCCCATGAAGTGCTATCATTTGCAAAGTTAGCAATTAATACTTCTTCCCCATCACGCGCGATAACAGTTAAATGACCACCCATTCTCTTTTCAACGACGTGAGGTGTCATATAATTATGGTGAAATGTCGCTCCTATTTTTGTTTCTGGAGCACCAAATAAAATTGAAAAAATATGTACGCCTTCCGCTTCCTTTTGATGAATGAATGGCTCAATCTCGTGCACTTGATCTTCCCATACAGAAATCCATAACTCTTCTTTTGCTCTATTAATTATATTGCATATTTCTTTCAAAACACGATCATTTGAGCGAATATGCGAAATTACATCAATTTGTCGCTCTTGTTCTAAACAATTTAATTTTCGGTCTAAAAATTCAAAGGACTTTTCAAAATCTTTTCGCATTCGATCCATTAATTCCGTAGCTGGCACTGGTACATATTTCACTGGTTCAGAAGGAACGATATGCACCGCTCCTTTATCCATCAACTTGCCAAGTACTTCATAAATCATCGAACGAGGTACGCCTGTTTGTTTACTCACTTCAAAACCTGTTACTGGATAATGTTTTAATAGTCCAATATACGCTTTACATTCGTACTGGGAAAAACCTAACTTTTGTAACTCCTTTATTATTTCATCCATCGGTAACCCCTCACAATTTATATAGCTCTAATTTCAAAACGACGATTTCACTTTCCATTAGTAGTTATTGTTATACCTACTAATATAAAAAAGAAGCCTCTACAAGTCAACTGACAATTCTGAATTTTTATTCGAAATAAAAAGCCTTCTTTTGAAAGGCTTTTTATGCATAATGAATTATTTCAACTGTAGAGCATTTGATATATTACCCTCCTAATGTTCACGTAAGGTTGAACCTGTATACTCTTCTCGAAATACACCTGCTCTCACGAATAAAGGAATGACTTCACTAAAGAATAAATCCAATGATTTTGGAGGTCCCCCTGGAATTGCAATAAATCCATCTAGTGCCCCTGCCTCAAATCTTTCCATAATTTGCTTACAAACATCTTGTGGTGTGCCTATAGCGACCCAATGAGCAGAACCAACAACTTCTGGTCGTTCTAGTATTTGCTCAACAGTTGGTTCATTTTTTATGATGAAATTCCGTAATAATTCCGCATGTGTTTTACTACGTACAGTTTGATCTCTACTTGGTAGCATATGTTCAGTAACCTTACTTTCTAATGGCATCCCTCTAATATCTAATCCGAGAACCATTTCGAGTAAAGCGTACCTCTTCTCTTTTGTAAGATGTTGGTGAGCTTGCCTGTGCATTTCTAGTGCTTCTTCATATGAATCACCAATAAAGAAATATAAACCAGGCAATACACGTATATCATCTTGCTTTCGGATAACGCGTTAAATAATAACTTTATCGATATTGATAATCATCATCATTTTATGGTATTACTGAAATAAAAGCAAGCATAAAAAAGACTCCCACTAAAAGGAGTCCTCTATCTCAATATTTCATTCGCTTCTTTTTCATAAATTTTATCAAACGAAGTCATGATGCGCTGCGATGCTTGAATCATTTTTTGATTCGTCATAAGGTCAGCCATTTCTTTCGTCATATCCACATTTGAATTTTCTAGCATATGATTACGTACTGCCCCTGTTCCATTCGGTAAATCAGCAACGTTTCCTTCTGCCAGTGTCAAACTTTTATTTTCACGTCGTACGAGGCGAGCGTTCGTTTCTACGTCTACTGTTTTCGTTTGCAGACGGGCAATATTATTTTGTGTTACTTCATCGTATAATGTACCGTCTGCTTGTACAGCTACCTTTGCTCCTTCTGGAATACGAATACGTTCATTATTCTCACCCATTACGAAAGCACCAGATGCTGTTTGTAAATAACGATCACTATTTAATGTAAAGCTACCGTCTCTCGTTAAAAATGTTTCATCATTTTTAGATGTAACGAAAAATGATGATGTGCCAGCCGCACCGTCGTCTAAAAAGAAATCTGTAGCACTATTTGTCATTTGTACATTTCCTTGTACTAAGTTCACATGCGTCGCAGCTGGTACGACAGCGTAATCGACCGAGCCGATATTTGTCGCCGATCCGTCTCCGCGGCGATATGTGTCTTGCACATCAAATACTTTAGACGTCATGTTTTCTGCTTTAAATCCTGTCGTTTGGGCATTTGCGACGTTATTCGAATGAACATTAATATGCTGCATGTAATTCATCATACCCATAGAACCTATATAAAGACCGTTCATACTCGTTTGAATAAGGCAAGTGCCTTATTCTTCACCTCTTTTCTTACGATGTTTGTAACATTTGCTTTGCTAAATGTTCAGCTGTAGCGATATGTATATGTTGCTTCACGTCTTGTCCATCTGTCATTAATACAATTGGAGCTGATGATACAGCTGGAATTTTCAACAATTCACCACTGCTCGCTGTTTCATCAAATTTCGTAAACACGATACCATCTATATGAATATCTTTAAAGTTCGTAATAATCTCAATCATGTCTTTACTTTTCATGGAAGCTGATAACGTTAAACAAATATAGTCTGGCTCTACTTGTCCCATCGTCTCAATCATCTCTTCAACTGTCTCTGACGTACGATAATTTTTACCGGCTGTATCTATTAATATATAATCGACGCGCGCTTCTTCTTTAAAATAACTGAGTGCCCTTGTCATAGCTGCTTCATCTCGCACAGCGATTACTTCTGCCCCAATTGTTTTTACGTAATCTTGTAATTGCTGCACTGTTCCAATGCGAGAGTGGTCCGTCGTAATAAAACCAACTGTTTTTCTCTTAGCATGAAACTGCCATGCCATTTTCGCAAGTGTCGTAGTTTTTCCAACACCAGTTGGACCTATTAATGCAATCGTTTGTACTTCTTTTTCAAATACGTTTTCAGTATTGAAATGAGATCTCATATCTTCCAATATGTATCCGATGACTTCCTCTTCTGTAATCATCGTTGCATTCTCAAACTTCACTTTTAATTTTTCAGCATATGCATGAATGAAATATTGTTCCACATCGTTTTGTTCTAACATCCGAATTACTTTTTGAATAATAAATGGCACAGATTCCTGCTTTTCTTTTTTAACAACTACTTCTTCTTTCTTTACAGGAACAGCTTGTTTCACAATAGGCTGTTTTTTCGTTACTTTCGTCGCCTCCGTATGTTTCACAACGACAATCCCTTTTTCAAACAGTTGTAATAGTTTCTCTTTTTTTCTTGCCCATTCTTCACTATTTCCTGTTTGCATCGCTGCGTACGGCATAGAAGTCGTTACGTTTTCTAAATTGTGCAGTACCGATTGAATTCCATTTGCCTTCACAACTTCTTCTGAAGGTTCATTTACAACATCCATTAATTGGGCATGAAACTGAGCTATGCCTTCATTACTTTCTTCCTGTTTATTCTCAGGAAAAGCGACTAACATTTCATAATTCTTTTTCCAAAAAAACGGGATGTTTCGTTTTACACTTTCATCGACAACGTAGTAATAATCTGTACCATATTGGTCAAATAACTTTCGATACAATTCATTTTTCGAAGCTGCTTTTATTCGCATTAACGCTTCTTTTTTTTCTGTACTTTCCATTACTTCACCCCCTACTATTCAATATAAGCAATTTGATCTACAACAATTTCTGGTGCTAATTCACTAATACATAATACTTTAGCTTCTATTTGATAACGTTCAAGAAGTCTCACAATCGCAAACCTGAAATCTTTTCTGCGTGTTAATAATACTGGCTCTCTTCCCATTAAACGAGCTTGTTTGAAAACGCGCTGTACTTGCTCTACTACTCGCGTTTCTAAATCTAAATCCCAGTTTAATAAATAACCTTGGTATGAATTATTAACAACATCCGCATCTAACTCAAGCGAGTCAGCGAAGAGTGCCGCATAAATTTTTCCATCAGGATTTTTCGCACTCTCACAAATAACTTTTGAAATACATTCACGAACAAATGCAGTGACACCATCAACATGGTTTTGATAAATTTCTTTCCCGTCAATAATACCTTCAATAATTGTTGGTAAATCACGAATTGAAATTCCTTCTTTCAGAAGTTGTTTAATAACATTTTGCACGAGTGATAAATCGATTTCTTTCTTCTTAATTTCTTCTAATAAAACGCCATTATCAGTTTCAAGCGAGTTAATCAAGTCTTTCACATGTTGACGCTGAATTAACTCATGAAGATTACGTCTAACGACAACATCTAAATGCGTAATTAAAATGCTAAGCGGCTCTAACACTTGATAGCCCTTCATTTGTGCATCTTGTACCATATGCTCCAAAATCCAATATCCATCTTCACCGAAAATTGGATCTTTCGCTGGTTCTGCATCTAAATCCGCCATTACGTTCGGTGTTTTCAGTGCTAGTAAATAACCTGATTTTAAAACACCTTCAGCAGCTTTCGCATCTTTAATACGAATAATGTAACGTCCGCGCGGTCTAAAACTCGTATTATCTTTAAAGTTAATTCCAGGAACGTTAATACCGAGGTCGGTAATAATCGACTTCCTCATAAGAACAACTTTATCACGCGCTGTTTCCCCGTTTATCTTCTGCTTTACAAGTGCCGCTAAATCTAAACCAAGCTCTACAATAATTGGATATTTATCTGTAAAGACTCCGAATGAATCTTCCACTTGTTGCAATTGCTCTTCATCGCCTTGAATCATTTCTAATTCTTTTTGAAGCTCGTCTTCTTTTTCTTTCTTTATTCGCTTTTTATTACGAACTCCTAAGAAAACAATCGTGCCTCCAACGAGAGCAAAGGGTAGAAATGGTAACGGTGTAAAAACACCCATTGCGATAAATAAACCACCGAGTGCATATACAACAACTTCATGCGCTAATAACTCTTTAAAGATTCCTTCAGTTACTGTATCAGATGAACCGTCAAATACTCGCGTTACGATAATACCTGTTGAAATCGCAAGCATTAACGAACCGATTTGGTTTACAATTCCGTCACCGACAGTTAACTGTGTATAGTGAATAGCCGCATCTGCAAAGCTCATTCCTTGCTGCATCATACCGACAATTAAACCGAAAATAATGTTTACGAATAAAATGACAATCCCGAAAATAACGTCCCCTTTAATGAACTTTCCGGCACCATCCATCGCTCCGTAAAACTCTGTTTCCATATTTAATTTTTTTCGTTTTGCCTGTGCATCTTTTTCTGTAATAAGACGCTGATTCAAGTCAGCATCGATAGACATTTGTTTCCCTGGTAAAGAATCAAGTGTAAAACGAGCTGCTACTTCAGCTGTACGAGACGCACCGTTTGCAACGATAAACTGGAATATGATTAAAACTATAAAAATAACGATACCAATTAATAAGTTCCCGCCAATTACGAACTGACCGAACTCTTCAATAACATGACCCGCATTTCCGTCTGTTAAAATCGCTCGCGTCGTCGAAACGTTAATCGATACGCGGAAAATCCCGATTAATAACAACATCGTCGGAAATGACTTTAATTCATCCCACTCGTTAATACTTGTAGCTCGCATATAAATAAGCACTGACATACTTAGTAGAAAAACGATAACGATATCAAGTATAAATGGTGGAAGTGGAATTAAGAGCGCCACAACGAATGACGCTGCTAAAAAGATAGAAAAATAGGTTCTTGCAGAATCCATCTTAAACAAAGAGATCCCCTCCAAACGCGCTATTATACTTCAAGTTCTTTCGTTTGAATTAAATAGCGCATAACTTCAATTACAGCTACATATAAATCTTCTGGAATCGTCTCATCTTCCTCGACTTGATAATATAAAGAACGAGCGAGCGGACGGTTCTCTACCATTGGTATTTCTTGTTCACGGGCAAGCGTTCGTATATATAATGCGAGCTCATCTTCCCCTTTTGCAACGACAATAGGCGCTGCATCAACTTGTTTATTGTAACGAAGCACAACTGAAATGTGCGTCGGGTTGTTCACAATAAACGTTGCGCCATCCATCTTCTTCGCAATTGTCCCTTGCAAGATAGCATGCATAAAGTTTTTTCGTTTCCCCTTTACTTGCGGGTCCCCTTCATTATCTTTATGCTCTTGTTTCACTTCTTCTTTTTTCATTTTAATATCTTGTTCGTACTCCCATTTTTGATAAATGAAATCAATAATAGAAAGAACGATTAAAATAATTAAAATAGCTAGAAAGATAAATTTAATTTGGCTAATAATTTCAGTAAGTGACGCTGTCCAATTAAATCCAATCATACTAACGATTTTCTCTAAATTCTTTTTAAAGAGAACGTACGAAACGTAACCGATTAATCCCATATAAAATAGTGATTTCAAAATATCTACTAAACTTTTACGACTAAACAATCTCGTAAAATAGTTTTTCGGATTAATACGTGATGCTTTCGGCTTAAGTACTTTAGAAGAAAATAAGAAACCAACTTGAATCATATAATTGAACAAATGAAAAGCATATACGAGTATTAATATAGGAGCCGATACTTTCAGAAGTAATATACCCATTAAATAAAAATACTCGGTCGAATCTGTATTTTTTCCAATTTGATCAAACAGTACCGCTACGGAATGTGCAATCTCATAGCCGAGCCAATCTCCGAAAAAGTAAACGACAACTGCTAATACAAGAATGGAAAATAAATTATTTAAATCTTTACTCCGGGCGATATTCCCTTCTTCACGCGATTTTTTACGCTTCTGCGGGGTGGCCTTTTCTGTTTTATTATCCTTTGCCATGCGCGTCCCCCTACTTCGTTAAGAAAAAGTTAAATAGTTTCGTATACTCTTCCAGTAATACGTCTGTCATATTTTTAAACACATAACCGAGCATCGGTACACTCATCGCAATAAACAAAATACCACACGTTATTTTAATTACGTACGCATTCATAAAAACGTTTAATTGCGGTGCATTTTTTGCGATTAAAATAAGGACGAAATTAATAATGAATATACTGCCCATAAGTGGCAAAGCAATTTCAACCGCTGATGTGATTGCAAATAATAACGTTGCAAGTAGACTATCTAAAAAACTAGTCGTCAACAATTTTGAAATCGCCTCTGTATATTGAAACGACTTTAAAATCGTGGCAACGAAATAGTTAATGCCGCCCAGTGAAATAAAAATAATAAGAAAAAATATATCAAAAATTGTTGATAGCAAAGTGGACTGTGACCCTGCATTTACATCAAATAAACTCGCCTGTGATAAACCGATATCAAAGTCTAAAATATGCCCTGCCATTTTCGGAATGTTCCACAGCATCTCTACAATTTTTGAAAGTGATAATCCAATTACAATTTGCGTTCCTGCATAAGCTGCTACATCCCAAACTGTCTTTATGTGAGAGACATCCACTTGATCTGCCACTGTAATCGAAAGAGCGAGTCCAAATGTAACCTTTGCCATCGCCGGAATTGATCGGCCTGAGAAAAACGGTAGAAAATATAAAAATGAAGTAATGCGACAAAACGCAAAAAACGTCGCCGCCCATAATTCCATATTCATTTCAGTTCACCTATCTTAGTACGAACGCAATAGCGATGGGATTTTATCAAATAAATCTAAAATAAGCATCGTTAACTCTTGAAACATCCACGGACCTAAAATGATAATAACGAGCACAATACTCGCCATTTTCGGTAAAAACGTCAGCGTTTGCTCTTGAATTTGCATCATCGCCATAATAACCGCGATAATAATAACGACAATCATACTTACAACGGCAATCGGCATTAAAATCATAACCCCTTTATAAAAAAAGGTTTGGAAAATATCTATAATTGGTGACGTATTCATTTATATGACTCCTATCACATAGCATCAAACGCTTCAGGCGACCGTCTTAAACATAATATCGACGATTTTTGTATATCCACCTAAATATACGAAAACGAGTATTTTAAATGGTAAACTTAAAATCATCGGCGGTACCATCATCATCCCAAGGTACATTAAAAGTGTACTAATAATTAAATCAATAAAGACAAACGCTAAATAAATGAACATCCCTGTAAGTAAACCTTTTTGAATTTGCGTTAACGTAAAGGATGGCACAAGCGTAAACAGTGAAAGATCCTTTAAATCTTTCGGCAACTCTTCTCCACGCACTTTCAGCATCATTTTCAAATCATGCTTATACGTATGCTTCGACATATAATCTTTCATAATCGGAGCTGTCGTCTCCGCAGCTTGACTTACTGTTATTTTTTCTTTCGTCATCGGGTCCCACACATCACTCTTTAATTGACCAAGCACTGGCTGCATTGTAAACAGCGATAAAAATAATGCGAGTCCAACAAGCACTTGGTTCGGTGGTAAATTCATAACCCCAAGCCCTTGACGAGTAATCCCAAGAACAATCATAAAATAAGTAAAATGCGTAAATAAAAGAACGATAGAAGAAGATAATGATAGAAGGGTAACGAGCGCGAATAGTTGTATACTTGAATTACTCGTAAACTCTTTTCCATTTTCGAAATTAATAAAGCCGTTCGGGGCTGCATACGCTGGATTTACAAAAACAAATGAAAAAATAATAGAAAATGCGAAAATAACGGCAAATAACGATAACTGTTTCTTTATTCTCATGATGGATCCTCTACTTTTTTCGTTTCACTCTTCACCGCGTCTTCTAACGCTTGTTGAAACTGATTTCCTGTTCCTGTTAACTGCACAGATTGTACACCGTTATTACTAATAACAGTGAACACTTGCTTTCCGTCCACTTCAAATAAAAAGGCACTCGTTTGATGATTTAAATAAACACCGTCTTTCACTTGAATGTGTCCATTTTCACCTTGCTTAAAAAACTGCTGTTTGCGCGTCTTTTTCGTCATATAATATGCACCATAGCCGAGCGCACCAAACAGTAAAACGACTTGAAATAAGGTCGTCATATACGACATATGACTCCTCCTCTACTCTTTATCCTGCATTTGATTTTGTGCCTTCATAAGCGCTGCATGTTTCTTATCAGCTTCAATTTCAGAAATAATAATGCCGAATTTCTCATCCATTACTATCGCTTCACCAATACCGACCTTCATATCACTTAAATATACATCTACTTTATGTCCTAAATTTTTCTCTACTTCAAGAACATCGCCAACTTTTAATTGCTTCACATCACCAAGCTTAATAGATGACTTCCCAAGCTTTACTCCAAGTTCAATCGAAATATCCGAAACGGTATCAATATGTGCCTTCCCCGCTTCATTTCGCTTCCCTGCAAATTCTTCTAATCCCATTAATGACACAGGAGATACTTCATGCTTCATATAGATCCTCCTACTCTATAAAACTTTTAAATAGAAGCGCCTTACGCGTTCCATCTTTCCCGATAAAACAATTAAATTTATGTTTTCCATCTACATAACCACGTAGTTGGTCTGAAACCTTTGTATGAAGCGGAATAATATCGCCTTCTTCAATTTGCTCAATCTCGCCCATTGTCATCTTCTGCTCACCAACCGCAACGTGAACAGGCTTGTACACTTGATTTACTTTCACTTCTACTTCAGACGTATACTTTTTACGCTTATCCGAAGAATGTTCGACAATATTTTCAGACGTTAACTTATCCATAATTTCTTCAACAGATAAGAACGGAATACCAATACGAACTGTCGTATTCCAAAACTCTGTTTTCATATTTACGTTCAATAATGAAATAATATCGCTCGCCGTCGTAATCTTCAGCGCATTCGGATCTGTCTCCGTCGTTACAAACTTCGGTTCAATCGCAACTCGTATGCGTGCACGTGAAAGCGGATTAAGCGTAGCTGCTGACAACACGCAAAACGGTATGTCTTTAATCCGTACAGCTGACTCAGCTTTAAAATCTGTATCTAACATCTTACTTCGTATGCGTGACATCGCCAACCAATCTGCGAACGGTACGAACACAGATAAAAACCAAGTTGCTCTTCAAAAAGAGTTTGGCGAATTACAAAAGCAAATTACTTACATTGCTGACAACACTCAATTTAACGATAAAAACCTACTTAAGAATGATCAAACAATCAATATTCAAACTCTTGATTCAAGTGACCAATCAAAACAAATAGGTATTTCATTAAAAGGTATTACTCTTGATAAACTTGGTATTGATAGCACAGCTATTGGTGCTGATAATAGTGCTGAAGTAAATCTTAAAGATGCTACAACTGCTATGGCTAAACTTGCTACGTCTGATGCTGCTTCTGTAAAAGATGATGTTGCAGCAGCAAAAGCAGCATTCTCTAAAGTTAAAGACCAATTCAGCATTAAAGATGCTAGAGAAATTGAAGATAAATTCATCGAATTTGATAAAGATCCAACAAGTTTACCAAACGCTGGAACAATTGGTACTACATTTGCTGGCAAAGATACAGTAGCTACAACTAATATGACTAGTGCTCAAAAAGAATTTGGAGAACTAAAAGCTACAATTGCAGTTGATAAAGATAGAGAAGACGGTGTTAAAGAAGCTAAAGATGCTTTCGATTTAGTTAAAGACAGATACAGTAAAGAAGATATCGAAAAAATTGAAGCTGCTTTCACTAAATTTGATACAGCTAAAGGTGGAGCAGATAAAGGCGACGCTGCAGCGAAAGAAATTGGTAATTTATTTGATACAGTAAAACCAATGACTACAACTAAAGCTGACGCATTAGCTGCAGTAGACAAAATCGACGAAGCTCTAAAAATGGTTGCTGATAACCGTGCAACTCTAGGTGCTACATTAAACCGTCTTGACTTTAACGTAAATAACCTTAAGAGCCAATCTTCTTCTATGGCTTCAGCTGCTTCTCAAATCGAAGACGCTGACATGGCGAAAGAGATGTCTGAAATGACTAAGTTCAAAATCTTGAACGAAGCTGGTATCAGCATGCTTTCTCAAGCAAACCAAACTCCACAAATGGTTTCTAAATTATTACAATAAGCCATTTGAGTTAGTTTCATGAACAAACCTCTCTGCTTGCGGAGAGGTTTGTTTTTTCTATACAAATGAATTATTTGTAAAACCTTTCTTTTTTTAGGAGAAAGAGAGCATCCGCTATACATAGAGGCGGTCGGTGCCTATCTCGATCCCCTTCCATGTTAAAACACAAATAGGAAATGAGCATAAAATCCCTTTTTCTTTTCATAACCGTTTATTAACTTTAGAACACCGACTCTATATCAATCTATAAGGAGTGTCCATTATGCGTATTAGTACGAATGTTTTAAGTATGAATGCTAGGCAGTCGTTGTATGAGAATGAGAAACGTATGAATGTTGCGATGGAGCATTTGGTGACTGGTAAGAAATTAAATACTGCTTCTGATAATCCAGCCAATATTGCGATTGTAACTCGTATGCATGCGAGAGCGAGTGGTATGCGCGTGGCGATTCGTAATAATGAGGATGCGATATCAATGCTTCGTACAGCGGAAGCTCCCCTTCAAACTGTTACGAATATTTTGCAACGTATGCGTGATTTAGCTGTTCAATCTGCGAATGGTACAAATTCAAATACAAACCGTAATTCACTGAATAAAGAGTTTCAGTCTTTAACAGAACAAATTGGCTATATTGGTGAGACAACTGAGTTTAATGATTTATCCGCATTCGATGGACAAAGCCGTCCTATTACGTTAAACGATATCGGTCATACGGTAAATATACCAAAATCTATTCCCCCTTCCCCTACACAACATGACATCAAGATTTCAACAGAACAAGAAGCGAGAGTGGCGATTCGTAAAATTGAAGAGGCCTTGCAAAATGTATCACTTCATCGGGCTGATCTCGGTGCTATGATCAATCGTTTACAATTTAATATCGAAAATTTAAATAGTCAAAGTACAGCGTTAACAGATGCTGTTTCTCGAATTGAAGATGCGGATATGGCGCAAGAGATGAGTGATTTTTTAAAGTTTAAATTGTTAACTGAAGTTGCGCTTAGTATGGTTTCACAAGCAAACCAAATTCCGCAAATGGTTTCTAAATTACTACAATCGTAAATATAACCGTTAAAACTATTGAAATAACTCTATAAAAAATAAAAGGCGGGATACATACGTGCTATGTATCCCACTTTTATATCAACTTATCCTTTATAAATAAGATCCTCCGCTAAAGAAGTAAACATTTCCCCAATGAGTGAATCTTCGTCATACACACATGAGCCATGATTCTCTTCACGTTTTGCAAACGGGATTTGGGCGATTACTTCTGTTTGCAGTTGTTCTGCTAACATTTCGCCACCGCCTCTTCCGAAGAGATAGTTTCTTGAGCCATCTTGTTCTTCATAATATGCCATGTTTTCAACGATACCTAAAATATCGTGTTTCGTATGTTTTGCCATGACTCCTACTCTAGACGCAACAAATGATGCCACATTATGAGGTGTTGTAACGATAATTTCCTTCGCTTGTGGAATCATGGCAGCGACATCTATCGCAACGTCTCCTGTTCCTGGTGGTAAATCTAGAAGAAGATAGTCTAGTTTTCCCCAGTGTGTGTTCGCAAGGAAGTTTTGAATCCATTTGTTTAACATTGGTCCTCGCCACATTACTGGGTTATTCCCTTCTGTGAAGAATCCCATCGACATAATTTTAACACCGTGACTAACGACTGGAAGTGCGGTTTGATCGATCATCGTTGGCTTTTCATTCGTTTCCATCATTGCCGGGATACTGAACCCGTATATATCTGCATCTAAAATCCCAACCTTTTTACCCATACGCGCTAAAGCAGTAGCAAGGTTAATCGTCACAGTTGATTTTCCGACTCCCCCTTTTCCGCTCGTTATAGTAATAAAATGTACCCCTGAATCAGGTCGAAGCATACTAGGCATTCCTGTTTCTGTTCTAGCCTCTTTCTTTAAAGACGCTGTTAATGCCGATCTTTCTTCCGGTGTCATTGAGCCAAATGTTAATACAACTTTTGATGCCCCAATGTTTCGAAGTGAGTCTTCAATATCGTTTTGAATTTTTGCTTTCAACGGACAACCTTGAATTGTTAAAACTACTTCTAGCCCAACTTCTGTACCATCTATTTTTATATTTCTTACCATGTTTAATTCCACAATACTTTTGTGTAACTCTGGATCTTCTACATGGCTTAAAGCGTTCATAATTTGTTCGTGAGTAATCATCATACACATTCCTTCCATTATAATTATTTTACCTTGTAAAAAAAGTCTCCGCTTTTTCCGCCCGTTTTTCGAACTAAATATATTTCTTTCATAACCATCGTTTTATCAACTGCTTTACACATATCGTAAAAAGTAAGGGCGGCGATTGATACAGCAGTTAATGCTTCCATTTCTACACCTGTTTTACCGCTGCATTTTACTGTAGCTCGTATCATTAACTCATACCCATCACTTGTCTTTTCATAATGGAACGTAAAGTCTGTTCCTTGGATTAATATCGGATGACACATAGGGATTATATCCGATGTTTTTTTAGCACCGATTATGCCAGCCACTTGTGCCACTTGGAGCGGATCACCTTTTTTCAATCCACCACTTTGAATTGCTTGAAATAGTTCATTTGATAAAGAAATTGTACTTTGCGCAACAGCTGTACGTGTTGAAATATCTTTTTGAGAGATATCAACCATTTTGGCTCTGCCCTCTTCATTCCAGTGCGAAAATTCCCTCATAATGATCCTCCTTAACGTATGAAAGATTTAATACTCGAATAAAAAAATTACCCTCCGCTTACAGGCGGGATAAACGCGACGATATCTCCAGGTTTTACAATATCTTCGTCCGTTACAAATTCTTCGTTAATCGCTACCATAACTTTATCTAGCGTCTGTAATTGATAGTTATCTTCCAGCCATTTTTTCAATTGCTGAACATTTATCTCTCTTTTTTCTATTATTACTAATCTCTCTGAGCCAACTTCTTCTCGTAAATTTGCGAACAGTAAAATTGTAATCATTCTCTCATTCTTCTTTCTTTGGTTTTCCTTCTGGATATGGAGTATTTTCAAGTTGATCTCCAATCCACTCCGTTCCATCTTCCCAAAATTCTTTTTTCCAAATTGGGACGATTTTCTTTATACGTTCAATTGCGTATTCATTCGCTTCATATGCCACTTTACGATGTGGCGACGATACTGCAATACCAACGGCGATATCCATTATTTCTAGTCGGCCTACTCGGTGCGTGATTGCTATTTTTGCATCTGGCCACTGTTTCTTAATTTCTTCTCCAATTTCAGTAAGCTTTTTCACCGCCATCGGTTTATATGCTTCATACTCAAGATGTAACGTTCGTTTTCCTTTCGTTAATTCTCTTACAGTTCCTATAAAAGTTGTAATTGCTCCTGCTTCTCGTCTTGCTACTTTATTCGTTACTTCTTCAACTACAATCGGATTATCGACAACTTCAAATAGTGCTTCTCCCATCAAAACCTCTCCCCACTTTACGGAATGTCCAAGGCCATTCACTACCTTCGTTATCTTCTAATAAAAGAATGTCTACAAACATCCCTTTCTTATATCCTCTCGTTCCGCCCTGTAGGACGATAAAAATGTTTGATTCTGCTAATGAAGAAACGGAACTAGATTTATCAAATCCTGATGGATAAGCGATTAGTTGTCCTTCGTTATACTGAAGCTTACCTCGTACAAATCTTGTAAATGGATTCGGTTTTAGAAAATCTTCTCCGAGCATTGCTTTTTCTCGTTTTACATGTGGTTTTTCGCTAAACATATACGCACGAATGCTAGGTTTTACGAATAATTCAAAACCTACATAGCAAGCAGATGGATTACCTGATAATCCAAATAATAATTTTCCATTTAATTGCGCTACAGTCGTGACGCTACCCGGCCGCATGGCTACTTTATTAAAAAGAACTAATGCGCCTAATTTTTCGTATATAGCTGGCAAATAGTCATAGTCGCCTACCGAAACACCACCAGTTGTAATTAACATATCCACTTCGCTTAACGCTTTTTTCACTGCTTCGTAGCACGTATTAGAATCGTCACTAAACTTCCCAAAGTACTTTACTCTTCCACCTGCTCTTCGAATTTGAGACGATATCATATACGTATTACTATTTCGAATTTTCCCAGGTTGTAGTTCTTCATTTACATCGAGAAGTTCACTCCCAGTCGCTAATAGTCCAATGATAGGCTTTTTCGCTACTGACACTTCACTATAACCAAATGTAGCAAGAAGAGCTGAAATACCTGGATTAATGTAACCACCTCTTTTTGCGAGAACGGTTCTTTTCTGAACATCTTCACCTTGAAAGGATATATTGTCTCCTTCTTTAAATGAGCGTCTCACTTCCATATAGCTTTTTCCGATATTCTCATATTGACGATGACGAGTCAGTTCTAGCATGACGACCGCGTTACATCCTTTCGGAATTTGTGCCCCTGTCATAATTCGAACTGCTTGAAACGCTCCTACTTCTGTAGGAAATACGGAACCTGCTCCAATTTCACCGATGACTTCAAATACGATCGGATTCTCACGACTTGCTCGCGAAGTATCTTCTGCCCTAATAGCAAATCCATCATATGGCGAGCGATCGAAGGAAGGAACATCGTGATCCGCTACTATATCGTCTGCTAACGTACGCCCATATGCTAATTCCAGTGGTACTAGTTCTTTTACACCACAATTAGCAAATTCCATCACTTTACGAACAGCCTCTTCAACTGTAATCGGTACCCTTCTTTCCATCATTACCAATCCCTCTCTATTATCCTAATAACCGATAGTATAGTTGTTTTGCTTTTTGAATTTCATTCGTGCCATGAATAAATACACGACCATCATGAAAAATGACGATGCGATACTCTTCTAATTGGCAAGAGAGCAAATACGGATTCCGATCAACTTTCCCGTGATTCTTTAATACTTTTTCTAACTCATCAAAGTTGTAATGTCTATTATGCGCTGGTCTAATTTGAACTGTATTTCTTCCACATAACACAGCTGTCTTCGTTTGATTTTCGTATGATAAATAAAGATAAGTTCTATTTGTTCCGCACGAAGGACAGTCTTCCATTTTGATTTTTCCTAGTTTGATAGAATGATATTGATTACTCCATATATCAAACATTAAAAAAGTTTTCCGAACTGCTTCATAGTCTTCTACTAAAATTTTGAATGCTTCTGCCACTTGGCACGCTGCAACGATTTGAACAGCTGGACTAATAATTCCAACTGTGTCACACGTCGCCCCTGTAACAGGAACACTTTTCAGTACACAATGTAAGCACGGTGTTTTCTTCGGAATAATTGTATAGCTCATGCCATGACTTCCGACACAAGAACCGTAAATCCAAGGAATATTGTATTTTTGTGATATATCATTGATTACAAACCGAATATCGAAATTATCTGTGGCATCAATAATGACATCGACACCACCTAATAAAGCTTCCATATTATCTACTCTTGCATCCATTACTAGCGCCTGAATTTGCACGTCTGAATTAATTTGTTTGAGACGATTCTGCGCTGCGATTGCTTTTGGCAACTTTTCTATCGCATCTTGTTCAGCGTAAAGTTGTTGCCGCTGTAAATTGCTCCATTCTACGTAATCGCGATCAATAATCGTTAATTTCCCGATACCTGCACGTACTAAACTTTCCGCACTTGCACTTCCTAATGCACCTGCCCCTACTATTAATACATGCTTATTTCTAATCTTCTCTTGCCCTTCTTTTCCAATAGGAGTGAACAACTGTTGTCGTGAATACCGCTCTATCATGAGGTGCCTTCCTTTCATATACTGTTATTTTTTCAATACATCTTCTTCGGTAGCACTTTGTTTCTGATAACAAGAAAAATAAGCGAATCCAACAAATCCAGCTCCGCCAATTACATTTCCGATAAAGACTGGCACAAAGTTTTTCGCAAGATCCATCCACGTAAGGTGACCAGCAAAAATAACTGCTGAAATGACAAACATATTTGCTACTACTTGCTGAAATCCAATGACGACAAATGCCATAATCGGAATCCATATTCCAACAATCTTTCCGATTAAATCGTTCGTTCCATACGCTAACCAAATTGCAAGGCAAACGAGCCAGTTACAGCCAATCGCTAAAATTAATGTTCTCCCGAAAGATTCATGTAATTTATCTTGAGCTATCGATATCGTCTTATTTAAATAGGCACCTTCAGTTAACCCGCCAAGGTGACCGAAACAATACGCTACGAAAAGTGCACCTGCGAAGTTCGTTAAAGTGATCCACGCCCAATTGTTTAACACATGTTTCAATGAAATTTTCCGTGCATACAGTGCCATGGCCATCGACATCATGTTTCCCGTAATTAATTCTCCTCCTGCTAAAACAACGAGCATAAGTCCTATAGGAAAAACCGCTCCTCCTATAAAATTGACTAAACTTCCCCACTGCTCCGGTACATTACCTAGAACACGAATATTAAGTAAAAATCCTAACGAAATGAATGCTCCTCCTAAAAAACCAAGAATAAGCATTGCGGATAGCGGTTGCCCCACCTTTTGAACACCGGATTCAATCACAAGCGCAGCAATTTGTTCCGGTTTATGAAATGCCATAACCAATTCCTCCATTTTTCTCATCTAAAAAAAGCAGCACCAAAAACCCTTATCATCGTAAGGATTTTTGAATGCTGCTTAATCTCTCTGCATATCTCTTACAGAAATATCAATCATCATTTTTACTATACTCATAGAAAGTGTACAAAACTTGCACATTTCCCACCATTTACGTTAACAAAGAGAATCTACATTCTTAGTAGCTTCTCAGCCACCGATATGCGACATTTCAATTTTCGGCATTGCTTTTTTATTCGTATTGCTTAACCGTTCATCTGAATAACGGTCTGAACGATTATTCCAAATGTCACGAATAACATTAGTAATCTCCTCATCCGTATATCCAAAGCGAAGTAATTCTTTAAGATTGTTTCCTTTAGACGCAAACAAACATGTATACAATTTTCCTTCTGCAGAAATACGCGCTCTTGTACATGATGAACAGAACGAATCCGTTACAGATGAAATAATTCCTATTTCTTCTTCGCTACCAACATAACGATAACGTGTCGCAACTTCACCAGGATAGTTCGCCTCAATACGTTCAAGCGGCATCACTTTATGAATCATCTCTACTATTTCCTGCTTAGAAACTACTTCACCTAATTCCCAGCCGTTAAAATTTCCGACATCCATATATTCAATGAACCGAAGGATATGCTTATTCTCTTTAAAGTACTCTGCCATCTGAACGATGTCTTCTTCATTTTTCCCTTTTTGGACAACCATGTTCATTTTAATTTTCATTCCGGCTTCCGCTGCAGCCTGTATTCCCGCAAGAACCGTTTTTACTTTACTTCTATTCCCATTTAAATAAGAGAATCGTTCTTCATTTAACGAGTCTAAACTAACTGTTACACGAGATAAACCCGCCTTATATAAATCTGGAGCAAACTTTTTAAGTAATGATCCATTTGTCGTTAAACCAATATCCTCTACTCCATCAATTTCGTTTAACCGCTGTATGAGTTCAGGTAATTCTTTTCGAAGTAAAGGCTCTCCTCCTGTAATACGTAACTTTCTTACACCTAAAGAAACGAAAATACGTGTAATCCTTTCAATTTCATCAAAAGATAAAATTTTATCATTAGACAAAAAAGAATAATCACGACCAAATATTTCTTCTGGCATACAATATCGACAGCGAAAATTACAGCGATCAGTAACAGAAATACGTAAATCCTTTAAAGGACGATCTAATTTGTCTAATGTAACAGATTTCATGATTATTGCCTCGTTTCTACTTATTTTATATTTATAATCCGCTCTGGATGCGTATATACATTTAAAGATTTATTACGAATGAAGCCTATTGTAGTAATCCCTAACTGCTCCGCTAGTTCTAATGCTAACTCAGTTGGAGCTGATTTTGACAATATTACTTCACAGCCAATTTTCGCAACTTTTAATAGAATTTCAGAAGAGATACGTCCACTAAAAACAATAATTTTATCACCAATCGAAATGTTATTTTTTAAACAATAGCCGTAAATTTTGTCTAAAGCGTTATGTCTTCCTATATCCATGCGGCTTAAAACAATTCCACTCACATTACATAAAGCTGCATTATGAACGCCGCCTGTATGTTGAAACGTAGACGCAGATTGCTGCATATCATTCATTAACCGAAAACAATCCTCGGCAGAGATCTTTACGCGAATATCATTCATTTCTTTCGCAGTCAGCGCATCGTTCGCAAAAACAAACCCTTGCCTACTCATTCCACAGCACGAAGTAATATAACGTTTGTTTTGTATGTCACGATAATAAGGATTGATTTTCGTCGTTTTTACATGTACATAACCTTCTTTTTCTTGCATCCATATTTCATCAATATCTTCATACTTTCGGATAATGCCTTCAGAGGCTAAAAAGCCAATTACCATATCTTCAATATACTCTGGAGTACTAACCATTGTAACAAATTCCTGGCCGTTAATTTTAACCGTAACAGGAAACTCTGTTACAATGCTGTCCTCTATATGTTTAAATTCCCCTTGCTCATATTTGAAAATTTTCCGTTCCACCTGAATCGATTTCACGATGAGCATCCTTCTCTCACGTTATATTTTTATCAAAAACAAACACGGAAACTGCAATATCTTCATCTACTTTCATATCAGAAAACAGATGAACTAACTTCGCACCAACAAGTTCTTCTAAATGTTCATGAGGATTAGCCACATACACTTCTTGAATCATTTTCGTTCGAGCCATATGAACCATTTCCGCCCCATCCGTAGTTCCCGAAATAAATTTCTCAGTAGGTGTTAAATTCCCATAAAGTGTTGCAATAGCCATGTTCTCGGTAAATACAGTATGAATTCTTTCCGGCCCTTTCCCGAACAACTCTTTTCGAAGCTTTCGGATCATATCATTAAATTCATGTACCATTTTTGACATACTCTCATTCCTTCCTAGTTATTCCATCACAACTATTTTAACAAAATGACCATTTCGCCTAAACTATTTAATAATGAGACGAAATGGATCACCTTTTACAATTATCTCAAGTACGCAAACAACATATGAAATACTATTATTGTTGCTTATTTATTCTTCTTTTAACCCTTTACCCATAC
The DNA here is from genome assembly GCF_003264175.1 of Bacillus sp. SRB_331. Classification (NCBI taxonomy): domain Bacteria; kingdom Bacillati; phylum Bacillota; class Bacilli; order Caryophanales; family Bacillaceae; genus Bacillus; species Bacillus sp. SRB_331. The sequence goes on from NZ_NADV01000044.1 coordinate 150,426, forward strand.
CTTTTAAGAAATGAAGACCAAATCCGATAGCACGATTAATATCTGGATCCTTCAGTACTTTCATAAGGTCTAATATTCCTACTTTTTTATTACTTTGCAAATGCTGATTTCCTTCATCCATACCTGTTAATACACTACCTATAAGCTTTTTCGTAAGTGCCGGATCAAGTTCTGTTAAAGCTCCTGCAGCGCCCATCATATTGTTAATTAAATTTGTAACTGGTTCACGAGTGACTTGGCCTAGAACGATTTTTGCGATTGGTTCTTTCGCTTTCAGCATAGAATTTGCAGCTTCCAGCATCCCGATGTCATTTAGTTCACCTACTATATTAAACATTTGATTTAAAGCATCTTCATTATTAGCTAGCAGTTCTTTTAAGTCTTCGAGTTTTTGTTGTTTAAGTTCTTCCTCAGTTAGCTCCTGCTTCTGGACCGCTTGAATAGGTGCTGCCATATTCTTTTCTCCCCCTTAGTTATCCGTTAAATGTACGTATCCTGGACGAGCCCACTTACGATTTACCTCAATACCGTTTTGAGGATGACGCTTTTTATTACGCGGGTTCGTTTTTGGCATCGGATTTTCGCCATCAACTTCTAACACTTCCATACGTACTTTCGTTTGCTTATATGCAGGCGTGTTTGTACGCAAGTCAACGGCAGGACCTGTTAAGAAATTAATTGCCGATTCTTTATCAGTCGAATTCATCGGTAAATACAGTTCATTCGCTTTTACACGATCCGTTACAAGTCCACGTAATTTAAGTGCTCCGAATGGAGAAACAAGGCGTACTAACGATCCCGTTTTCACTCCACGTTCCCTTGCAAGTTCTGGAGAAACTTCAACGAAAACACCTGGTACTTTCGATTGAATACCAGTTGATTTATTTGTCATGTTCCCTTCATGGAAATGTTCAAGCATACGACCGTTATTAATGTGAAGATCGTATTCTGCTGGGAATTCAGCAGGACGTACCCAATCAGCTATCGCAAAACGAGCCTTTTTGTCCGGGAAGTTAAATCCATCTTTGAATAGAAGCGGTGTATTCGTTCCATCAAAACTTCCCCAGTGGAAACTGTTCCACCCTTCAAGCACTTCATAGTTTGCGTGTGCGAATAGTGGTGATAAGCTTGCCATTTCAGCAAAGATTTCACTTGGATGATTATAATTCCAGTTTGCGCCTAACTTATTAGCAATTGCCTGCACGATCCACCAGTCTGGTTTCGCATCTCCTAGCGTTGGAAGCACTTGATATAATCTTTGTACACGACGCTCTGTATTTGTAAAAGTACCTTCTTTCTCAAGAGATGGCGCTGCTGGTAATACTACATCAGCGTATTGAGCTGTTTTAGAAAGGAACACATCTTGAACGACAAAGAATTCAAGGCTTGATAACACTTCATGTACGTGATTTGCGTTAGAGTCTACAAGAGCCATATCTTCTCCAACAAGATACATAGCTTTCATTTTCCCTTCATCAATTGCGTGAAGCATTTCAATGTTATTAAGACCTGGTTTGTTATCAATTTTTACTCCGTAAGCTATTTCAAATTTCGCACGTTCTACATCGTCAGTAACGTGCTGATATCCTGGAAGCCAGCCTGGAAGTGTTCCCATATCACAAGCACCTTGTACGTTATTATGACCTCGAAGCGGGTATGCTCCAGCACCTGGACGACGATAGTTTCCTGTTGCAAGAAGTAAGTTTGAAATCGCAGCGGAAGTATCTGAACCACCAGTATTTTGCGTTACGCCCATTCCCCAAAGGATACACGTACCATCTGCATCACGAATCATTTCAGCCATTGTAACGAGAGTTTCTGTTGAAATACCTGTAATCTCTTCTGCATATTCAAGCGTATATTCCGCGAGACTATCTTTGAAATCATCAAAGAAGTTTACATTCTCGTCGATGAACTGTTGATTATGCCAACCTTGATCAATCATATATTTCGTAACAGCCATTAACCAAACTTGGTCTGTTCCTTGCTTTGGACTAATAAAGATATCCGAACGCTCTGCCATTTCAGTTTTACGAAGATCTGCGACAATTAGTTTTTGACCGTGAAGTTTATGCGCACGTTTCACACGAGTCGCTAGCACAGGATGACCTTCTGTTGGATTACAACCAACGATAATAACAAGACCCGATTGTGCGATATCTTTAATCGTCCCTGCATCTCCGCCCATACCAATTGTACGGAACAATCCATCTGTCGCTGGTGATTGACAATAACGGGAGCAGTTATCAATGTTGTTCGTTTCAAATACTTGTCGCGCTAATTTTTGAATGACATAGTTGTCTTCATTCGTAATTTTAGAAGAAGAAATAAAGCCAATAGAACCTTTACCGTACTCTTCTTTAATAGCGCCCAATTTATTCGCCACTACATGAAGCGCTTCTTCCCAAGTCGATTCAACAAATACTCCATTTTTACGAATTAAGGGTTTCGTAATTCGTTTTTCAGAATTCACGAAATCCCAACCAAACTTTCCTTTTACACAAGTAGAAATCGCATTAACTGGTGCTTCAGAAGTTGGTTGCACCTTTAAAATTTTGCGCCCTTTCGTCCATACTTCAAATGAACAACCTACACCACAAAACGTACAAACTGTTTTCGTCTTCTTCGTACGAGTGTCGCGCATCGCAGCTTCTACTTCTGACACAGCGAAAATACCGCTATATCCAGGTTCAACCTCTTTAATAAGATCGACCATAGGTTCAAGAATATCCGGCTTCAGCCCAGTCATAAATCCAGCTTCACCAAGCATCGATTTCTCCATTAAAGCATTACAAGGACAAATCGTTACACATTGACCGCAGCTTACACATGAAGAATCGTTAATATCTACTCCTTCATCCCAAATAACACGTGGGCGCTCTGCCTCCCAATCAATAGATAACGTTTCATTAACTTGTAAGTTTTGACACACCTCTACACATTGACCGCACGCGATACATTGATTCGGATCATAGAGATAAAATGGATGAGACATATCAACTTCGCTTACATCAACTTTTGGCTCATAAGGATATTTTTGATGCTCAATTTCCATTAATTCTGCCGTATTATGCAGTTTACAATTCCCGTTATTGTTGTCACAAACCGTACAGTAAAGTAAATGATTTTCTAGTAAACGGTCCATCGCCTCATGTTGTGCTGCCTTCGCACTAGTAGAGGACAGCTCAATATTCATACCGCTCGTCACTACAGTAGAACAGGATCGCACAAGCTTTCCGTTAACTTCTACAATACAAGTATCACACGTTTGAATAGGATCCACTTCCGGCACATAACAAATTTGTGGATGTTCAATTCCGTTCTCATTAATAATGCCCAGTATAGTTGAACCAGGCTCAGCATTATACTCTTTGCCGTTAATTGTAATATGAACCATGCTGTCGTTCATGGTTACTCCCCCTTTTTGAGAATAAAAAAACTCCACCACGAAAATATACGCACCACATTTTTGGCACGTTATCATCATGGTGGAGTAGTTTATTAGCACATCTTGCTAAAATACCAATCCATTTATTCATAAATAAAATGATAGATTCATAACAGGTCATATCACGATTCCATCTTTAACACTATAATTATAGCGTTAAATCGAAAAATACACAATATAATTATCATTACAAAGGACAAAGCACATAATGCTCTGACCTTTGTATTACATTTTAGGATTATTCTGAGATGACTTACTTCCCGGTGCAAACCAACCAATTAGTGCGATGGCAACTAATACTCCATAGAAGATTAAAGTCCAAGTTGTACTATGCGGAAAATCATGGTCTAAAATACCAATGTCCTCATGAGCCAGTGTAATTACAGCTAGTTTGACACCAACCCAGGCAACAATTGCATATGCTGTTGTTTCTAGTGCTGGACGTTTCTCCAGTAATTGTACAAACCAAGTTGCCGCAAATTTAATTAAAATAAGTCCAGCTATCCCTCCAAGAAGTACAACAATGAACTGTCCTCCATCCATACCTCCGAAATCATCAAGCGGAGAATCCGGAAGCCCCAGAGCAAGAGCAACTGCGGCTAATATTGAATCAATCGCAAAGGCAAGGTCAGCTAATGCAATCTTTCCTACTGTGAACCAGTAGCTTTTTCCTGCTGCTTCCTTTTCATCTTCCTTGTGAATATTTTGATTATTTTTTCCGAATTGCGCCTGAATGACATGCTTTAATCCTAAGTAAAGAAGATAAGCTGCTCCTATCGCCTGTATTTGCCAAACATTTGCAATAAATGATATAGCAAAAAGGGCTGCGAATCGAAAAACAAAGGCCATAATAATTCCGTAATTTATAGCTCTTTTTTTCTCTTCTTCGGGTAAATGCTTGGCTATAACTGCTAGTACAAGGGCATTGTCAGCCGATAACAATCCTTCTAATCCGATTAAAATTAACAATGCCCAAGCATACTCTAGCCATATTGAATCCATCCGCTTCTCTCCTTTCTAAAACTAAAATCAGATAAGGTCTTTGCTCAATAGAATTTCCTATTAAGCCAAATTAAATGCTAAAACATTTTGACAGTTACTTTGCTGTCCTCTATTTGTTATAATTTCAACAAAAAACAAATCTAGATTGTGGTTTTCTTAGAAAAGGTGACGCGACATTGTGCTTAAAAACTTGATGAATTCATCTTCACTTACAGGTTTACTGTAGTAATAGCCCTGAATTAGATAACATGCATTACGTTGTAACACTGTTAATTGTTCCTTCGTTTCCACCCCTTCTGCGATCACTTTCATGTTTAAAGTATGCGCTAGTGAAATAATGGTATGAATAATTTCATTTCCATCAGTAGAATTTCCGATCCTATTAACAAATTCTCTTGGAATTTTTAAGGTATCAATTGGATACAAAGGGAGATATGCTAATGAAGAATACCCTGTACCAAAATCGTCAATTGATAAATGTACACCATATGATTTTAATACTTTTAACTTCGATAAGGTTTCTTTTTCATCTACCATTGCTATTCTCTCTGTTAATTCTAAATCAATCGAATTAGCAGGTACCCCTACTTCTTCTATGGTAGATATGATTGCTTGAACAAAATCTTTCTGTTCAAACTCTATAGCTGATAAATTTATCCCCATTTTTAGATTTGCATAGCCTGCAGAATGCCACTTTTTCAGTTGTCGACACGCTTCCTGTAACGTCCATTTCCCAATTGGAATAATTTGCGACGTTTCTTCCGCGATAGGTATAAATTCAAAAGGAGAAATAAGTCCCAGTTCTGGATGTTGCCAACGAATTAAAGCCTCTGCACCAATAACCATACCAGTCTTACTGTCAACTTGTGGTTGATATAATAAAAACAACTCATTATTTTCTAATGCCTTCGGTAAATCCTGTTCTAATCGTAATCGTCTTGTTATTTTTTTTGATAATGTCTCGTCATACATGCAAACAGCATTATTACCTTTTTCCTTTGCACTATACATAGCAATATCAGCATGTTGTAAAAGTGTAGTAGTATTTATTCCTCCAAACGGATACACCGCTATTCCTATACTAAGAGATAAATAAAAACTATGTTGATTAACTACAAATGGTTCTTCAGTTATACGAAATAGAGTTTCACACAAATCCAATAGCTGTTGCTCTGTGTGGTTATGGACTATGATCGCAAACTCATCTCCCCCTATTCTCGCTAGAGGAATAGCCGGTGACAGACATGTCCTAAAACGTTTAGCAACTTCTTTTAAAACACTGTCACCAATTGAATGTCCCAGTGTATCGTTAATGGTTTTAAAACGATTTAAATCTATATACAAGAGTCCAAATTCCCCCTGCGTTTTTCGTGCACGCTCAATGGATTTTTCTAATTCTTTTTGGAAGAATATTCGATTTCCAATCTCCGTCACTGTATCATGGAATGCTAGATAGTTTATCTCATCTTGTTGTTTCTTCATTCTCGTAATGTCTTTTACCATTACATAACTCCCAAAAGTTTGTCCTTCTATCATAATAGGAACAATGGTGACGTACCAAAAATGAATGTCCTTCTCATTATTATTTTTCACACGTAATTGTAACGAAGCCGAACTGCATCGTTTCCCTTCCTGTATAGCTGCTTCCAATTCAGATCTATCTTCGTCTAAAAAAATCGAGAAGCACTCTTTACCTATTAATTCATCACTGTTTTTTCCTAATAACATACTTCCAGCCTGGTTTATATTTAACACAGTACCATTTGAATTAATCGTTAAAATAGGATCTGGATGATACTCATATAATGACTTAAATCTCTCTTGATTTTTGACCAAGTCATTGGATTTGTTTATTAAATCTTCTGTTCTTTGAGATACTTTTTGTTCTAATTGATTATTAAACACTTTTAACATTTCGGTTAAATCGCTGTTTTGCATTCGTACGATAGTATGACGAATCAGCACAAATACAAATGCAATACAATTCCCAGTAATAAGTGTAGCCGAGGAAGTTTGCTCTTTTAAAGTAAAGCCAATTAATACCGCAACTGCAAGATAAGGAAATATAACAAGAAGTTTCTTCCCAAATGTGGGATCGATAATGAAATAATTCCTTCTAGAAGATGCATTCTTTGAGATCGAAGCAGCAATAGCGATAAATAAAAGGAAAACTCTATACAAACACCTTAATAATATAAGTGAACGATCTGACAAATCATCTTGTAAGTAAAAATACAAGTAGTCCGTAATAGCCAATCCAGTTAATACGAGAATAAAAATAAATAATTTACTTTTCGCATTAAAAATAGCTGGTCGAAAGATTAGACTAACTCCTAATAAAAGAAGTAATAAATCTATAATCGGAAAAATAAATGAGAGAAAAACATCTCCAATTGATAAGAATAAGATATTTGCAGAAGGTTTATTAAACAGTTACCACTCTAATGTAAAAATGGCAGTAACAACAATACATAAATCACAAATTAAATACGCTTTTTCCCACTTGTTACATTCCATAATGATTTTATAAAAGAATGCAAAGAGAAAGAAGAATAAGAAAAACAATAAAAACACATCAGAGATATTAAAATTTTGTATCGGTAATTCTACATTAAGTACTTGAAAAGCGGATATAAAGTTCCCGATCAAGAAACACCCTATTGCAATAGTAATGCAAACCCAGAATACTCCTAACTTAATTTTTCTGGATAATATAGAATACAGTAATGACATAAATACAGTAGTTTCAACAACTAAGGATGATAGTCGGATATTAAAATCTGATACGAAATATTGATTCGGAAAAACAAATAAAAATATATAGCAAAAGCTTATATAGAATATTAGAGCTATTGTTAATAAGATAAATTGCAAATGTGAATGTTTAAGCAATATATTCACCTTCTTAAGTCTTTCATCATTTTTTAAAATTTGTATCTAATTATTATTCATATTATGACCATTTCAAAAGATTTCTTTCAAAATAAAGCACCCTTATATTACACCTGCAGATATTTAAAAATTCCATAATAGGAATTACAACAAATATCTGCAGCTATGTCCTTAACAATATCAATTATTGTTATACGATCTATTTATGTAACAAGTAGATTTAATAGCTAATTAGTTCAAAGAATGTTTTCTTTGAACTAATTGTATACTGCCCATCTGAATCATATAACTTAACTATTTTTAAATTAAAATTTCACGTAAAAATAATGAATGTAGGTGTATGCCCCTATCTATTTATCTTTTTTTCTTCATAACTTCTATAGTATTCATTAAGTACGCTAACTTAAACACCGACTTATTTATAATCCTTAATAAGTCGGTGCTAGTATACACTATAAAACTAAAACACATTTCAAATAACAAAACTATACTTTAGCAATTTATAAATTTCATATTCCTAGAATTACTAAACTTTCTTTTACCTATTACAATCTATATTCAGATACATTATTTCCTTTCCATTCATAATAATCTAAAACCCCTTCATAAATGGCTTCTGCTGCAATCTGTCTGCCGTTTGCCGTAGATAGTTTACTGTAGTCGATACCATTATCTATAAAAGCCAGTTCCGTTAACACAGCTGGCATGTCGTTTTCTCTTATAACATGAAGATCTCCATGTTTAACGCCTCTATCACGTGTTTGAAGAGCCTCTACTAAACGTGTTTGAATTTTTTCCGCTAACACACGACTTTCTTCCACATGAGGATTTGTTTTTTCGGATTCAGAAGATTTATAGTAGTATGTTTCTGTCCCTTTTGCATTACCATTAAAAGCATTTGCATGAATGCTTATAAAGATATCCCCCTCATTTTGCTTAGCAAATTTAACACGTTCCTGTAAAGAGCTTTTTTGGTCATGTCCAGGTCTAGTATCAGATTCACGAGTTAGTAAAACTGTAAATGGTGTATGTTTTTCGAGCAATTGTTGTAGGCGTAAGGAAGTGTCTAATACGATTTTACTTTCAGGCAATCCTTTTGTGGACTTTCCGGGATCTGCACCACCATGTCCAGGATCAATAATGATTGTTTTACTTTCTAAAGGGTTTTTCGGACTGTATTGAAGGGTATCTGTTTTGGCAGTAAGTTGTGCGGCTTCTGCACGTGTTATGAATTTATTTGGTTGCCAACCATTATCAGTACCAACAGAAATCTTTAAATCAATTAAAATATTGGCAAATTTTTCACCCCAATGTCCTTTTAAATCATCAAATTTACTTTGCCCATTACTATTTGTTCTATCTTGTAGCTTATATGCATTTACTAACATTGTTGCCATTGCAGCACGAGTAACTTTTCCAGAAGGATTAAATATTCCATTTCCTTCACCTTTAATTATTCCTGCTTTTTCAGCAGCAGCAATATACGGCGTTCCCCAGTGGTTTTGTGAATCTGTAAAAGATGGTTTTGCATTTAAGTCAATATGTATACCAAGGGCCTTTGTCATAATTGTTGCCGCAGAAGCTCTATCTAATGTATCGCTTGAACCAAAAGTTCCATCTGGATAACCACTCAATACTTTTTTATCAACTAAATAATTAACGGATTTGTCAGCCCATGCAGGAACATCTGGGAATTTATGAGTATTTGCAAATGCACTAGATGAATAGGATAGTAGACTTCCAGCAAGAATTCCTGTAGCAATTAATTTGTATTTCAAAATGTAACACCTCTAAAAAATTATTACAACTTGGTAAATATATCATTTATAGTTAATCTTTAAATAATACGACCTAGAATAAAGAATAGATTAAATCCGTATTATCCCTATATCAAAGATAATAAATACAAATCGAACTATTATTCCGAAAAGAATCCTGAGACATACACTTATAGATAGAGACTATTAAATATATTAACCAACGTCGTGTAACCAGTATAGTTACTTATATGTACGAGTGTCAATTAAAAAAACCTTACATTTTTGTAAGATAACCATGTTAATTGTGTAGTAAGTAATTATTATATAATGTGAATAATTACTCGGTATAATAAAATGATAATCTTATATTTTAAACAAATATTGATTATTTTGGTAGGCAAATAACTTATAACAGCCACCTTTTTGGCTATGCTTTGGAATCCTACTTTACTCTTCAATTCTCCGTATTAAAAGTTTGTTGATGAAATGTAATAACAACTGTACGATTATACAGCTTATTCACCTCAATTAAATCAGTTAAATATTGAGGAAGAGTCGGTTTATCTTTAAAATCATTATGTATTAAGTCCTTTCACAGTGACAATACGCATATTCCTAGTATTTTTCTGATCGCAATACTACAAAGTAAGACCTAGCTCCTTCCTTTTGTACAAATTTTTGATTTACTAAAATTAATTGTAACTTTTCCTCTGTCCGAAACGATTCCATACAAAATAAAAGGGAAATACATATATAGTTGGTGCTTCATTGTTTATACGAATGAGCGGGACATTTAATTCGTTCTCTATTACTTCTTCCTTCTCATCTTCTTTATAGCTTTCAACGAGCCTAAGGTTCCAATCACCTTGTAAATCATATATTCCGGCCTTATAATTAGCGATCCATCGCTTCGTTTCTTCTTCATACTCAAAAGATATTATTCTCTCTTGTCTGTACTGCTCACCATTTTTTTGTAATTGTAATATGCCTTTTACACTTTGAATGTTTTTTTCATTTGATTCTACAGCAATCCGCACTTCTTCGCCAACCTTTAGCTCCTGCTTATTAACTGTAATAACCCCTCGGTCTGTTTCTATCGTTCTTTCTTCTTTTTTTTCTTTCCCTTGCTCATTTTCTACTGCTTTTTTTCATCTTCAACCGAGGGCATTTCCACTTGTTCCGGCTGTTCCTGAACTTCTTTATTTTTTCCCTCTTGGTCATTCATTTCGCTTATATTTTGATCTTGTACACTTTTTTCTTCTGCCTGCCCTTGCGATGGTAAAAATATACATATATGTAAGAATAGCCAACTAACTAGAAAAAACTTTACGTTTTTCATCTATTTGTTCAAACTCCTATTTTGACGCCTTATAGCGATTTCGTCATTTTTACTCCGAAAAACCCATCTACATTTACAAGTTCTCCATACGCCACTAATACATCGTTCACATAAATTTGAATCGGTTCATCAATATCTTCATCAAGTACGACCGCTTCATTTTCTTGTAGACTTAAAATATCTTGAATTGTTCTCACTGTACTTCCAAATACAAATTTAACATTCATTTCTACATTTTGTAGAATAGATGTATCCATATATACTGGCTCAACTTGCTTGACTTCTTTATATTCAATTGGCTGTACGACTGGTGCAGGAATTTCTTCCTCTTCAACAACTTCCTCAACTATTTCTTCTTGCTCTTCCACCATCGGATATAGAAGTCTTCTAACCATTTCTTTCGCTTCTGATATCGGTAGTATTTGATACATCTTTGATTGAAGGAGATCACCAATTTCAAGATTAAAAGTAATTTGAACGAGTTCGTCAACTGCCATCGACTCTCCCAAATATTCCATTTCTTCTTTTAAAGAAACAAATTTAACGTCTGGTGGTGTCATATCCATTTTTTCTTTAAACATTTCTGACATCGCTGTTGCAGCATGCCCCATCATTTGGTTCATAATTTCTTTAATGCCACTTAACTCTAATTCACTTAGCTCTTTCTCCGGATCAATTTCACCCGTTCCCATCATCATTAAATCTACCATTGTTAAAGCAACATCTTTCGTAAATACGAATACATTCTCATTTTTTAGTCCTTCAACAAAATCGACATTTAAAATAACAAACGGAACCGGTACTCCTTCATAATGACGAACATTAATCGCCTCTACATTTGGTGTACTAATAGTGACAGGCTGATTTAAAAGCGTCGATAGTACTGTTGAAGCCGAACCGATTGAAATATTCGCAATTTCACCAAGCACATCTTTCTCTTCTTGTGTTAATTGCTCTTTTTCTACATGCTCTTCTACAATCTCAGTTTCCTGCACTTCCGCCGGCTCATCTATTTCTTCTTCCACACCACCAGATAATTGTAACAATTTATTTATCATTCGCTTCGCATGTTCAACTGAAACAACCTGTACAAGCTGAGAATTCACAAGATTATCTATTTTTAATTCAAACGATACTTTAACAACCATATTATTCCCATTAATACCAGAAATCTTCTCCATCTCTTCTGTAAGTTGCACAACTTTAATTGTTGGCGGAGACATGTCTACCGTATCTTGGAAGAATTCTGACATAGATGTTGCTGCGAATCCCATCATTTGATTCATAGCTTCTTGTACTGCACTTAGCTCTAATTCACCAAGCTCTTTTCCCTCTTCAACTTCACCTGTTCCCATCATCATTAAATCAGCAATAGATAAAGCAACATCTTGTTGAAGAACAAGAAGATTTTCCATATCTAATCCTTTTGTGAAATGGATATTTAATACAACATGTGGAATTTCAACATCACTTGTATCATATAAATCTACCAATTCTACTTGAGGAGCAGTAATACTTACTTGCCTATTTAAAATTGTTGATAATACAGTCGAAGCTGAACCAAATGATATATTAGCAATCTCACCAAGAATATCGCATTCTTGAGGCGTTAAATGTTCATTTTCTTTTTCTAGCACAATTGTGCCAGTATCCCCTTTTGTGTGTTGCTCAGGCATTTTTCCTGCCTCCTCATTTTTGTTTTTCTATCAAATGATTTAAACTCTCTATTACACTCGTTATATTTTACCAAACTTATCATCCGAATTGTGAACATGTATTTATTTCCACAATATGTGTAAACGACGGTTTTCATATACTTATATTATTAGTTCTACCCAAAAAGCTCCCCAATTGTATACAAGTGGGGAGCTTCCTTCATTCCTATTATAAACCTTCTGGGTTTAAAATGAGGACCACTCGTCCATCACCGAGAATTGTTGCACCAGAGAAATAGTTAGAGCTCTCTGCAAAGAAATCACCTAATGACTTTAAAACTATTTCTCTTTGACCGATAATTGTGTTTACGATAAGTCCATAGCTACGATGTGTATTACGAACAATTAACACAGGAACCATTTGACTATCATATGATGCGAACGCCTCATCTACTGTTTTTTCACCAAATACAGTACTTAAATGTTTCACTTCAATAATTTGATTGCGATAGTTTAAAACGTCTTTCCCTTGTAACGATTGTATGTCTTCTTTCTTAATTCGAATGGCTTCAGCAATATTGCCAAGAGGCAAGGCATAACGCTTATCATTTGTTTGAACAAGCATTGATTGAATAATAGACAATGTTAAAGGAAGTTCAATTCTGAATGTACTTCCTTTTCCTTCTTCAGAATCAATAATTAAATGCCCACCTAAACTATGAATCGTATGTTTAACAACATCTAATCCAACCCCACGTCCAGAAAGGTCAGATACAACTTCCGCTGTACTAAATCCCGGTTGGAAGATAAGATCAAACACTTCACGATCCGTTAATTTATTTGCCTCTGATTCCGTTACAACACCATTTTTTATCGCTTTTTCTAATACTTTTCCTTTATGAATACCATTTCCATCATCAGTAATTTGAATTACGACATGATTTCCACTATGAAACGCCTCTAATTTAATAGTACCTGTCTCATTTTTCCCGGCATCACGTCGGTTTTCGACAGTTTCAATACCATGATCAATTGCATTACGAATTAAATGAACGAGTGGATCACCAATTTCGTCAATAACAATTTTATCAACTTCAGTATCTTCACCTTTAATTTGTAAATCGATTTTTTTACCTAAATCTTTCGCTAACATACGTACCATACGCGGAAAACGATTGAAGACCGTTTCAATCGGTACCATACGCATATTTAATAATACATTTTGGATATCTTTTGAAATATCCCCTAATCGATTTAAATGCTCGATTAACTCTTTATTTTGAATCGTTTCTGCTAATTCATCAATTCGTCCACGCTCAATTACACTTTCTTCAAACATATTCATTAATCTTTCGATTTTTTCTAACTGAACACGAATAGAACGATTCTCTACTTTAGCATTTTTCGTTTTTGTATTACTTTTAGCCGGTGTAGTACTAGCTGTTGGAGTTCGTGCCTCTAGAGATGGATCCAGCTGCGTTGCTGCAATAGATTGTACGATTCCTTCTTCAGCCATATTTCCTTGCTTCACTTCCACTTTCTCAATTTCAGAAACGTGAAGCACCACCTGTTTCAATTCTTCAACACTACGATCAGTATCCATATATACTGTAAACTCAAATCCAAAAGCATCCGCTTCGATTTCTTCAATGCTTGGAACCGTTTTTTGTATATCCCCTACATTTTGTAATGCTTCAATACACATAATGGCACGTACTGCTTTTAAAATGGCTTGTTGTTCGACGGTTATATATACTTCATGTGAAACTGTATCATCATTGTTTATACTACTTTGCTCTACTTGTTCCATGGAAGCTTCTACATTGCCATTCAATAATGCTTCTAATTTAAGTTTCGTTGATACAACATCTATATTACCCATTCCGCCCTGCTGCACATCTGTAACCATCTTTTCTAAATTATCAATGCACTCAAAAATAACATCAATAATATTAGCATTCACCATCATATTTCCATGACGGATTTCGTCTAAAACATTTTCCATCTTATGAGTTAAATCTGCCATTTCCGCAAATTCCATACTCGCAGACATACCTTTAAATGTATGAGCTGAGCGGAATATTTCCCCTACAACATCCATATCGGCAGGATTCTGTTCTAAATTTAGCACATTTTCATTTAGCGACTGTAAATATTCTTCTGCTTCTTCAAAAAATATATTTAATAGATCTGTTTGCATTTTAATCCCCTACCTGTCTAACAAACATTTCATTTATGTATAACAATTTAGTGTTTTATAACGAGAAAAAAGGGGGCCACACGTCTATCCGCTATCATTGATTTGATTCTTTGTGGCACCCCTTCTATATTAGCTATTTGCTACTTTTGTTAAAGCTTCGATAACACGATCGGCTTGGAATGGCTTTACAATAAAGTCTTTTGCCCCGCCTTTAATTGCATCTAATACCATACCTTGTTGTCCCATTGCAGAACAAATAACAACCTTTGCACTCGAATCAATTTTCATAATTTCTTTTAATGCTTCAAGTCCGTCCATTTCTGGCATAGTAATATCTAGTGTTACAATATCAGGTTGAAGTTCTTTATACTTTTGAATCGCTTCTACCCCATTCTCTGCTTCACCGATAACTTCAAATTCTGAATTACTTTTTAATAAGTTTTTAATCATTGTTCGCATAAACATCGCATCGTCTACAACTAAAATTTTATGTGCCATTCTTTTTGGTTCTCTCCCTCTATGTATAAATATATCTTAATATTTCACCTTATCATTCTCACTCATTATACAAAATAAAACGAGAAAATTTAATATTTTTTTAAAAGAATTTCTGTATTTTTATTATTTTATTAATAAAATGGAAATATATTATTCTTTAATATATATTACAACGCGCCGGTTTTTCTCCCAATTTTGCGGTGAATCATTTGATGCTACTGGTTTTGTGTCCGCATATCCTACCGCTGCTAATCGTTTATCATCTACATTATACACTTCAATTAAGTGGTGAATCATATTAGCTGCTCGTGCTGAAGATAATTCCCAGTTGGAAGGAAATTTTTCATTATGAATCGGTCTACTATCTGTATGTCCTTCTACAACAATTGGGTTTGGTACCGATTGAAAGAACCCTACTAATTGACTAATTACTTCTTTTGCTTCCGGCTTAACATTCGCATCACCTGTATCGAATATTAAGTTATCTACTATAACGATGCTAACACCTGTATCTTCTCGATATACATTCACTTGACTAACACCATTATTATCTACATATGCTTTTAACTTTTTATACAATTCATCCATTCGTTTTTTTGAAACTGCTTTTTCATCATTTTTTTCATGTGAAATATCTGGTATTGTACCTTCCATTACTTTCGCATCCACTTGTTCTGCATCACTAAACTTTTCAAGCATCTTCGATAATTTTACTGTATCTTGTTTTGATGTAGCAACTAATAGTACAAAAAAAGTCAATAACAACATCGTTAAATCAGTAAAAGTCGTCATCCAACGAGGCGATCCTTTTTGCGGTCGTTTTATCATCACCATACCACTCCTTGAAATATTAGGCTACTCGTTTTTCTTTTTTTATCTTCGTTTCATATACGTATGTATCAAGTTTTAACTTTAACTTAGAAGGAATTTGTCCTCGGTAAAGCTCTGTGATTGCTTCTATTACAAACTTCTTCTCTGTATACAAATCTTCAATGCCACGATACACTTTTTCAGATAACGGTATTGCAATCATGTTTGCAATAACAGATCCATACAATGTCGTCAACATAGCAACTGCCATTCCTGTACCAATTTGCGATGTATCTTGCAAGTTTTGAAGCATAATAATAAGACCAATTAAAGTTCCTATCATACCCCACGCTGGAGCGAAATCACCAATCTTATCTAATAATGTTGCTCCTTTTCTTAACTCATATACTTCTGTTTCAACATCTCTCATTAATACTTCTTTTAATTCTGCTTCATCATATCCACTTAACATTAAACGAATCCCCTTTTGAATAAAAGGATTGTCTACTTGCTCTCCATCAACTTCTAACGAGAGTAAACCATGTTTTTTAGACTTCTTTGAAAAATCAACGAACAAATCCGTTAACTGTTCTAGATTTTCCTCTCTTCTATGTAAAACAGTAAAAATACTTTTCGTATATTTTTTTATTTCTCCAAATCTATATGCCACAATAATTGTCGCTGTTGTTCCCCCTATAACGATCAAAATAGATGAAACATCTAAGAAATTTTTAAAAGCTTTTATTCCACCACCGCCAAGCATGATTGCTGCAATTAAAATAACGAAACCTACTACAATGCCAAAGGGGCTAGAAATATCAAACTTCCTTTTTTTCCTTTGCGGTCTAGCTAATCCTTGATTTTCGTCTCCCATATTCCTGCCCTTCCTTTTTCGTTTTCGTAAACATTTTTTTATTTTAATAATGCGTTTTCACATATAACAATCATTATACGCGTATCATCTATTTATCGCAATATACTCATTAAATTGACACATTTCATTTCTATATTAGAATTATAGTATGGAAATATGAGGAGGATCACGATGGAACATAACATTTTACAAGTCATTGCATTAGCAGAAAAACTAAAATATGAAATGCGACATAGTTGGCTTTCTAACGGACGTCAAGAAAGTGTTGCTGAACATACGTGGCGTATGTCCCTAATGGCTATCTTAGTTGAGCCTTATTTGGATCAAAAAGTAAATATAGAAAAATTACTTAAAATGGTTATTATTCATGACCTTGTCGAAGCAGAAGCTGGTGATATTCCTGCCTTTGATACGATGAATAGCCGTGAATTACAATTACAAAAACAAAAAAATGAGCAAAAGGCTATTTTAAATATTAAACGTACACTAGAAGGTTCCCTCGGCGTGGAATTATACGATTTATGGATGGAGTTCGAAGCGAAAGAAACGTATGAAGCAAAAGTTGCTAATGCACTTGATAAACTTGAAGTGAAAATTCAGCATAACGAAGCTGATATTGATACTTGGCTACCAATTGAGCATAAAATGACTTTCCAAGTTGGTAAACATACAGATTTTGACTCTTTCTTATCTAGATTGCAAAAAATCATTGAACAAGACGGAGAAAAAAAATTACTCGCTGCTGGCATTGACATTGAAGCATGTAAACAGTAACCATTTAATTATGAAATAAGACACTCAAAATGAGTGTCTTATTTCATAATTGTTGATATTGCCTGCTTATAAATAAGTTGTTGTTTTCCATCTACTAATATTAATACTGTAAATCTATCTACTCCAACTACTTCCCCTACTATTCTTACTCCGCTCTTTAAAAATATAGTAACTGCACCTTTTTCTTCTTTTATTTGTTTATACAACTCTTCTTGTAAATGTTCCATAACTGTTTTCCCCCTTACAAATAAATAATCCTAATATAAAAAAATAAAGATTAATCACTTATATACTTTGTCTTTTATATTCATAAACTTATTAATTAGTATATCTAAATCTCGACTAAATAACAAAACTTTATCATGATCTAATCCATGCCTAGCAACAAGTTGAATTAACTCTTTCTTTTTGTGTTCTATTTTATTGTGTAATTGTCCCATCTCCATCTCTATACTAAAACTCCCTTTTCCCATAATATTACTTGTAAAATTATAGTACATTTCCACTCATAAAAAAATAAAAAAATGGCTTTTTTTACAAATTTTATATTTATGAAAAGAAATTTTAATGTAATTGTAAGTTACATACCCCTTTCATTTGCAATACATTCACCTAGTATACACTTCCATATTGTTTTACCATTTTTAAAAAAGCGCTATGAAACAAAGTAAATATCACATTTAAATCCGATCACAGGCTCTTTTCTAATTAGAAGTAAGACTTGCTCCTTTTCTAAATAAAAACATATCTTATAAAGTAATCCATTAGTTATATAGATTAATTTCCTAAAAAGGAGGAAAAAACATGAGCTTTGGTGGTAGTTGCGCTGGTTTCGGCGGTGGATTTGCTTTACTCATCGTGCTATTCATCCTTCTAATCATTATCGGATGTAGCTGTTGGGGTGGCGGCGGAGGGTTTTAAATATAATACGTATCCTTTTCGCTAAACTCTAAATGAATGAAATATGTTAACTAAAAACTATACGAAAACAGCTCATATTTGAGCTGTTTTTTCATACTTTCGTATGAATTTATGTCCATCTTTTTTGTGATTTCAACTAACAAGAAATCGTTTACTATGGAATAAGAAACATTTTTACTAAGGAGTATTATAATGATTAAAGGTCTTTATGAAGCACATTTACCTGTCTGTAATTTAGAAATTTCGATACCTTTTTATGAATCACTGGGGTTAAAATTATATAAAAGAGACAACGATATCGCCTTCTTTTGGATTGTAGAAAATGAAAGTTGGATTGGTCTTTGGGAAGGAAAAGAATACAAAGTCAATTATCATCCATCCTTACGACATATCGCTTTCCAAGTAAGCTTACACGATTTAGAAAACGCAATACACTGGCTCAAACAGAAAGGAATTCCAGCGCGAAAAGACTTTGGAATGGAGCCAATTGAGCCAATCGTTTTTCCAGAATTAGCACACGCCTCCGTATATTTTAACGATCCTGATGGAAATAGTTTAGAATTCATTGCACAATTACCTGTTGGACTACCTAAAGCAGAGAAAATGTATTTAAGTGAATGGAAAAAGCATGTACAAACATCGCCAATAGATAGGGATTAATTTTTATGTCAGTGCAATCAGTTTCTTATTCCACACTTCTTAGAACAAATAAAAACTTTAAAAAATTATTTTATGGTCAAACATTAAGTGTACTTGGGGATTGGTTTCATACTGTCGCTTTATTAACACTCGTCTATAGCATAACAGAATCTTCATTTATGTTAGCACTCACCTTTATGAGCAAAGGGTTACCTCAACTTCTTCTGAGCCCATTCATAGGCGGAATTGTAGACCGTTTTTCAAAAAAGAAAATTATGATTTTTACCGATAGTTTACGAGGAATTTTCGTCCTCACTTATTTATTAGCATTCTACAAAATTGAAATTATTTTCGTTTCTACTATATGCTTATCAGTACTCTCTTGCTTATTCGAGCCTGCTAAGCAATCAACTCTAAAAAATATCGTACATCAAAAGCATTTCGTAACCGCTAACTCTCTTTCTAGTACAATCAATGGTTTTATGTCTATTATGGGAGCTTCTTTAGGTGGGCTCATTGCACAATCTTTAAGTATCGAGATTGCCTTTTTTATTAATAGCCTATCATACTTTATTTCAGCCTATATTATTTATAAAATAAAGATCCCTTCTCGTGACACTTTTAGCAAGAAAAAAGCGTTTTTCACTGATATAAAAGATGGTTATACATACATATTACAAAGCAAAATTATTTTAACATTAATTCTTGTCGGCATTTCATGGGGCATTATTGGAGGTGCCTATCAGTTACTTCTAACAATCTATGCCGAAAGAATCTTCCACACTAACATTGGTATTTTATATGCGGTTCAAGGGGCTGGACTTATGATTGGCAGTCTCCTCGTTAATCTTTATATGTCTAAAAATGAAGACAAAATGAAAAGAGCATTTGGTTGGGCCTATTTACTACAAGGAATTTTCTTTCTCGGATTCATTCTATCCAATCAACTTATTATCGGTATCATTACATTACTCTGTATGCGTATAGCAGGAGGAATCATCGTTCCACTTGATACGACATTACTACAAACGTATACGCAAGAAAACATGATTGGTAAAGTTTTTTCATTTCATTATTCCATCTACGGATCGCTTATTCAGTTATCTATGTTTATTACAGGATGGTTTTTAGAAATCCTTTCTCCTCAAGTGATTGGTAGCTTGTTAGCTATATGCTGTATTTTTGTTAGTTTTATATGGCTTTTCTTGTTTTATCGCGGTGAGCTTGGTGAAGAATCTATTGATAATCAATAGATTCTTCACCAAATTTTATTTGATCTCATTTATTAGCGCTGCGTAACAATACAATTATTTGAAAATGTCAACCATATTCGTTAATGGGCCCTATACGTGAATGCTATTTTAGAAGAAACTAAGTATTTATGTTAAAATAAAAGTAAGATTGTGAAACATTGCACTTATGCTATAGGCTCAAAATAGCTAAATTCGATTTTCATAGTATTAAAATATTTATTGTATTTGATTAAATAGGAGGGCTATTTTGGAGATTACATTAAGTTTCATATGTATTATATTGGTGGCTTCTGTTTTGCAAACAAGTACAGGTTTTGGCTTTTCCATAATGGCAACACCTTTTTTACTAATGTTATTCTTACCACAAGAAGCTATACAAATTAATATTATTTTATCATTAGTTATTTCAATATCACTCATTTGGAAAATAAGAATGGACATTGACTTTATTCTACTGAAAAGGTTAACTATTGGAAGTATAGTTGGTGTACCTTTTGGTATTTTACTCTTCATTTCCATTAATATAAACGCTTTTAAATTAGCAATTAGCATCCTGCTCTTACTATTAACATTGATGCTAATATGCAACTTTAAGGTTAAATCAACACCATTTAGAGATTTTATAGTTGGTGGATTATCAGGCCTTTTAACGACAAGTATCGGTATGCCAGGACCACCCCCGTTACTTTACTTTACAGGAACTGATACGAAAAAAGAGAAGTTGAGAGCAACTACTTTAGCTTTTTATCTATTTATATATTTCATTAGTCTACTAACTCAAATACTCTTTACTGGCACAAACAAAACAATTTGGGAATCAAGTTTTTATGCTATTCCAATCGTATTTCTAGGTTTGTATATAGGTCAAATTATTTTCAAATGGCTTAATCAACGGATTTTTAAAATATTTACGTACATCCTTTTAAGTTGTACGGGGGTTTATCTTCTTATTGAAAGTTTGAACTTGTTATAGAGGGTGCTTTAGATAGTGCACAATAATAGATAGGTTCAAACGAAATTATTGCTGCATTTTCAAGTGCGATGGGGCATTCTATATCAAAACTTAAATAACTTTATTGGCAGTTTACAATTAGCAATACTCGTTCTTTCATAAGACAAATATTTTAAATCGAATACTAAATAAAACGATAAAAAGCGGCTATTATGCCGCTTTTTACATTAAATATTTTATAAAGCAAAGACCTGCACTTACTATCACGAATATATTAAAAAATAAGAAAAACCCTTTTTCAAAATCTGTATACTTTTCTACTTTTACTCCGCGTTTTTTTAACTCCATAACTATCATTGCAACTTCACGTGCATACGCAATACTTCCAAATTGTATATGAGTGTTATTATATTTAATCTCAAAGACATTTTTCATTTTTTTATGTTGCGAAATGGATTGTATATCCTCTATTGGCATGCTATATTCATTTGTTTTTTTAAAATAGCAATCTAATCCTTTCATGATTACTCTTTTATTTGTTAAAACGATATAATAATAAAAAGTAGCTCCTACGTAATATATATTTGGTATTACTTTATTATTTGTCATATATCCTTCATCTACTAACAGTTCCTTCTCGATTTCTTCATCAGCTTGTAATTCGTTGCGAATTGATTCTTCTAACATTCGTACAGTTAATTTTTTTAATAGTTCTCCATTTCTTACATAATACTTATCTATATTTATAGAATCATTCGCTTCTTTCTCTAAACGTGTAATTTCTTCTTCTGAATATTGGAGCTCATTTAACATCGATAATAATCTTTTATCCATATTACACACTCCCTTTCCACAGTTTTTGAAGTTTTTTCTTTCCACGAGAAATTCGATTGTATATACAGTCAGCCGTTACTTTTAATTCTTTTGCAATATCGTCAATGGAATACCCATCAATATACCTCTTTAAAAAGATATACAGATCCTTTGTATTTAAATCTTGTACGAGTTCCATAATCTCTTCTTCTTGTTCTATTTCATACCTATCATGGATACCTGTATCTACTTCTACATCTTTATCGATTTTATTCTCTTTATATACTTTCTTTTTATATTCCAATGCCTTTAATTTAGTAATACCAATCATCCAAGATTTTAAGTTTCCCTTTTCTATATCAAATTGTTCGATATTAAACCAAATGATAGTAAATACATCATTATAACAATCATCCACATATTGTTTTTCAATAGGGGTACTTAATGATTTATGAATAATGTACAAAATTAATTTTCCATATTGATCAATCACTTCTTTCAAAGCATCTTGATCGCGTTTTTTCATAGCTATAATTAAATCCTCTTCAGAATCGAAAATCATAAACATCACCTTCCTCAGTTCCCCTTTAGCAGCTGCTTTTACTTACTATTGGCATTTCATTCTCATTTTCTATCACTTTTGTAAAAATTTATTAATTTTTATTTATATATATATGATAGCAAAAAAATACATTTCTCCTCCAAAAAAGACAAACCCGCATTCCAGGTTTGCCTTTTTACTTATTTCTTATTTAATCCTTTTTCATTTAAAAACTCTTTCATATGCATTCTTTTCTCTTTGGACATAAATGAGCTCATTGATTCCGTCCATGTTACGTTTTTTTGATTTGACGATCTTTCTTTGTAATACGCACTCATCGTTTCATCATATTCGTTTAATAATTCATCATATTTCTTTTCATCGTATCCATTTTCATGAAGAATGGCCGCTACCGGTAAACGTGGCTTAACTCCATGATCTTCATTTGGTACGCCCACTGTCATTCCGAATACCGGATATACTTTATCCGGTAAATGAAGCAATTCACTCACTTCTTTCGGGTTATTACGAATTCCGCCAATATAACAAATGCCGTATCCTAATGATTCAGCTGCAAGTGCTAAGTTTTGTGCAAATAATGAAGCATCTACTGTTGCTACAATAAAGTCCTCTACTCCCTCATGTTTAATTTCTGTTCCATGTTTCTCACATGCAGTTTCTAGACGTTTTAAATCCGCACAACATACAAAGAATGCTGCGCAGTCTTTCACATGACGATTCCCGGATAATTCAGCTAGTTTAGCCTTTAGTTCCTGATCTGTTACATATATAAGAGAATACGCCTGTACAAAATGTGAGGAAGCTGCATGCTGCGCAGCTTGCACCATTCTTTCTACTATCTCTTTTGAAATTGGTTCTTCTTTATATTTACGAACTGAAACGTGTTGCTCCATTTTATGTATCATCTCATTCATAAAAACCACTCCTTTTTTCTCTTCATAATAAAAAATTAACATATCTTTTTCATTATTCACAACTTATAAGCAAAAAAAGAGCACTCCTTTGTGAACTGTACCCTATAAAATG
>NZ_NADV01000045.1:0-7454 GCF_003264175.1 Bacillus sp. SRB_331
AACAATTGGGGTGCACTTCATAAATAGGCGGCTTTTTTAATTATCTCCGTTTCACCACCTTGTCTTTTTCGCATAATAATGATAGTAGATTATGCTGGAGAGGGGTGAGGAATGTTAATAAAAAAATAATCTTTTTCGGAGATTTTGGTATTGATGATGCAGTAACGTTAATTTATGCGAATAAAACATGCAAATTAGATATTATAGGTATCGTTGCAGAGTATGGAAATGTATCAAGAGAAATTGTTACGGAAAATGTTTATTTTTTAGAAAGATACTATGCTACAAAAGTAAAGATTATCGAAGGTGCCAGTAGACCAATGATAGCTGAAGAACCTTTGTTTTTCCCTGAAATTCATGGGGATCACGGTTTAGGTCCAATTATCCCACCGAAAATGAGAATTTGTGACAGAGAAAATTTTTGTGAATTGATTAAATTAATTGAGCCTTGTCCAGAAGATATTATTATAGTGGCGACGGGACGATTAACAACACTTGCAACATTATTTTTATTGTACCCCAATTTAATGAATCGAGTATGTTCTTATTATATAATGGGCGGTGCTTTTCTATTTCCGGGAAACGTTACACCTGTATCAGAAGCTAATTTTTACGGCGATCCAATTGCCGCGAATATCGTAATGAGATATGCGAAGAACGCTACTATTTATCCGTTAAATGTAACGCAAGAAGCACTTATTACTCCTGAAATGGTCGATATTATTGATAAAGAAGGAACAGGGCAGGCAAAACTTATTAAACCAATGATTGATTTTTATTACGAGAACTTTTACAAAAAAGAATATCCAGGTATTGCTGGGAGTCCGATTCACGATTTACTTCCGTTCATTTCATTTATAAATGATGATATTTTTGAATATAAAAAATCAGCAGTTTGGATTAGTACGACAAATGATGTAACGAGAGGTCAAAGTGTTGCGGATTTTAGAAAAATAGCTGAGCCAACGACGTTTGATAATCGTCCTATACAAAGGATTGCCGTTGAATTTAATTATCAAGCGTTTAAAGACGAATTTATGAGAACAATATTGAAGCCAGATTGTCCTTAAAAGGTTGAGTAGATTTGAATGATTTTCATAAGACGAATAACTTACGAAAAATGAAACATAACTAATGGTAAGCAATTGTTTCAGATTATATTTTTATTGGTAAAATATATTAGGAGGTAATGATATGATTTGGTATTTAATCGTCGGTGGTATATTAGGATGGTTTGCAAGCTTGATTACTGGAAAGGATGTACCGGGTGGTGTAATTGGTAATATTATTGCGGGTATTATCGGTTCTTGGCTTGGTACGTTATTACTTGGTAAATTCGGTCCTGTTATTGGCGGATTTGCAATTATTCCCGCTTTAATAGGTGCAGTAATATTAATTTTCATTGTGAGCTTCTTATTACGAGCTATACGGAAATAAATAATAAGGGGCTGTTTACATTTGTGAGCAGTCCCTTTGTATTATGTTGTTTAATCTGTTATGCTACTTTTATACAATCAGGAGGTGTCAGCATTGAAATCATTTACAGTAAATTTTCATCAAGAGGATAACGCAAAGGCAACAACAGTACATAAATTAAGTGAAGAGGACTTCGATAAAGCAACAGAAAAAGGTACTCGTCATCTATTTGATTTAGATACAAACGTTGGTTTCTTCGTATTCTTTGATGCTGAAGATGCAGAAGGAAACGAGCAATACTTAATGTTACAATATGAAGGAGATCATGAAGAACCAAGTGCTTGCTACGGATTTGATTTAAAATTGTTCTATCAATTTTTAGCACTATACTTAAATGATCTTGAATTCCAAGGTGAGACAAATGAAGAAGAGGAAGAAAATGGTCCAATTCATCATTTAGCACACTTACTTTACCATATCGTTGAAGATGGTAAATCAATCGAAGTGTAAAAATACATATTTGAAGCTGTCCTTTAATAGGGCAGTTTTTTAAATTTTATTCCAAGTGCCGTTCCCTCAAGCCCTATAGGTTAAACAAGTTGAGATTGGAAATTCAATCTTTTCGGGGGAATTGTTTATTCCCTCCATGTTTCAGTCGCAACACTTCTGTTATAATTAGCGTAATTAAATTCATGGAGGCTATATCTATGCTCGTAGATGTAAAACATTTTATTAAAACAGCAGGACTAACTATTATCACATCATTAAGTGGAGATAATACATTTGCCCATAATTTTGATAATGTAAAAAGTACTTTTTCTACATATTTAAAGAAGTTAAGATTCACCTCTTGATTTCATTTTTAGAGCAGTATTTAATAGTAGATTTATAGGCGATTGGAAATTCGGAATACGTATAGTAAAATGAGGTTGTAAGACAGGGGTTAAAGAACAAGAAGTCGGGTGGTTCTGATTCTCGTTCTTGTCATATTATTAGGTCCTTGAAAAGTCTTGGTTTGGTCGCCAAGGCTTTTTTATGTTTAAGATAGGAATAAAGCAGGTGGTACAAGTCTTAAATTACTGTCCTATTTTAGTTTTTAGGATTATGATGAATGCTTTGATTTACATAACAGAGAATAGATTTCTAGTAGCGACAAATGGTTTGATTAAATTCAAGAACAAAAGGGAAAGATTTATCTTTCTGTTAACAAGTAAAACAGTCTTTTACTGAGTAAAGAGTTCTGTAACAGGTTAAATCTAAAGAAGTTATTGATTGAAAATAAAAAGCATGACAATTTTATGTCATGCTTTTTATTTATATACGTCAAATTTAAATACTATAAGTGTACGTGATTTATAAATAGTTTGGTGTGATTTAACACATATAACTTTCTTTTGTCATATCCAGCTCCATATATAACTTTACATGTGTCATAGTAGAAAATACCTTACTTTATTTATATAAGAAAGATTTCTTAACCTCATTTTATTATTAAGGATAACTAGATTGTTTTTGATTCAGGTACTTTTTGTATCAAATTTAATTGAAACATCTCTTCTAATATCGCATTTTCTAACTTTGCATAAAACTTAGACATATGGAATATGCACCATAAAAAATCACACGCTTTTCTCTAAGCATCGCAGAAATGTTTTGCTTTAATTTTAAAATTATATTTAAAATAGTAGATTTAGTTTGCAAGCATATCGAACAATCAATCGACTTAAAATTTATCTATTAATATATTCAGAGCCCTTGACTTTATTCTTTCATACTCCATAGCCTCAGTGAGTTCAGCAGCAAGCAATGGTGATTTTCTGACGTATTTTTCACGGATTACATCATATAATTCGTATGGAAATAGCATATCAATAAACATGATTTTTTTTTGCTCGGCTGTTAAAGGAGAAACTGATTCATATGCATTAATCATAATGTTAAATTGGTCTTCGTTCCATGTACCTGTTGTATCTAATAAAGGAATAATCATTTTGCGTAAATCCCGAATCGGTAGATCGAACGAAACGGTATCTAAATCAATTACCCAAATTTGATTATTCGTATCCAGTAAAGAGTTTCCTGTTCCATAATCCTGGTGACATAAATTGGGGGATGCTCGTAATTCTTCTGTCCACTTTCGATATTCAGACTCTAATAAACGTTGATAAGTAAGTTTCGCTTCTGTAATAAAAGGATCGATTTCAGCTAAGTATAGTTGTGAAAAAGGGTCATCAATCAAGGTTTCAGATAGGTTTTTCCAAACCTCCATCTGTTGAAATCTTTTAATATAATGATTAGGCCAACGACCTAATTTTGTAAAGATGGGTATACCTGGTGGTGGCTTATAACCAATAGAAGCTAAGTGAAAATCTGCTAATCCCTTCATAATCATTTCAAGATCTTCTTGCATAGTCAGTTCAAAAGGTCTACCTTCAATCCACTCGTATAAAACAAATAAAAATGGACCGTGTTTTGTATAGAGTTGGTCCTTTTTATTAGGAATTATATTTGGAACACGCATGCCTTTTTTAGAAAGATAATCTTGAGCATGAATTGAAAATAAAGCCTTCTTTTCAGGGCGATGAATTCTCTTTAAACAAAATGGTCCATCTGAAGTATGAATTTTCCACACTAGAGCAAGTTGCCCACCTTGTATAAGTTCGATTGTAGTTGTATGAATATCCCAATGTTTAATCATGCTTTCTGCTAATGATATTAATTTTTGCTCCTCTTCAGGTGATAGTATATATTCCGCTTCCTTATTGTGAATTTCCAAATATGTCACCATCCTTTTGTCTTCTCTTATTACTTTATGGTGCATGGCCATTTTTGTTTGAGACATTCGCCTATCAAACAAAAAAGTGACGTTTTTCCTAATTTAATTGTAAAGAATAGAAAAAACAATGAATAATTCACAATGATAAAACTTATTCCGTAACATATATTGAAAAGAATTGTATTTTTATGAAATAGGGAGGGAAAAGAATGAAAATTGCAATAATTGCTACTGAAAAGCTACCAGTACCTGCCGTGAGAGGGGGGGCTATTCAAATTTATATAGGTTCCGTCGCCTCCATTATTGCTTCTAAAGGAAATGATGTAACAGTTATCTCCATTACGGATCCAAATTTAAAAACGGAAGAAAAAAAGAGTGGTGTAAGATATATACGCTTTGCAGAAGAGGGTTATCTTCATGATATTCTTGAACATTTGAGAAATGAGCAATATGATGTGATTCATTTATGTAATCGCCCTAATTGGATTGCGTTTTTAAGTGAAGTGGCAACAAATACAAAATTTGTATTAAGTGTGCATAATGAAATGTTCGCATATGAAAAGATGAGTGATCAAGAAGGTGAAGCATGTATTAAAGCTGTTTCGAAAATTGTAACAGTTAGTGATTATATTGGAGAAACGATTACCTCGCGCTTTAAGACAGCAAAGTCTAAAACAAAAACAGTATATTCAGGTGTAGATTTAAATGAATATTATCCGGCTTGGACTGTAAATGGAAAAGAGATTAAACATTATGTAAAGAAAGAGTTGAATTTGCAAAATAAAAAGGTGGTTTTGTTTGTTGGACGTCTGAGTAAAGTGAAAGGGCCTCATATTTTGCTACAAGCTCTCCCTAAAATCATTGAAAAAACCCCAGAAATTGTAATGGTTTTCATTGGATCAAAATGGTTTGGTGATAACAATGTAAACAATTATGTAAAACATTTATATACATTGGGAGCAATGTTTCAAAATAATGTAATCTTTATCAAATTTGTTAAGCCTAAAGATATTCCAACACTGTACGCTATGTCAGATCTTTTCGTTTGTTCTTCTCAGTGGCAGGAGCCTCTTGCTAGGGTACATTATGAAGCAATGGCGGCGGGGTTACCAATTATCACTAGTAATCGAGGTGGTAATCCTGAAGTAATTGAAGAAGGAAAGAATGGCTATATTGTCAATGATTTCGAGAATCCTGATGCATATGCAGAGAAAATTATTAATCTATTAAATAATGAATCTAAGAGAGAGCAAATGGGGAAATACGGACGTTCGAAAGTTGAAAAGGATTTTGGTTGGAATCGCGTTGCCATGAATTTAATTGGAGTATATAAGGAAGTGCTATAGAATTCAAGAGGAGGATGAAGAGAATTGGAAGAAATAGCTGGATTAGAGAAAGAACATTTAAATAGAATCCTTAGTTTTTATCCATTTGAGGTAAATAATATTATTCTGCAATCAAGTAGAAGTGGGAGAACTGTTTGGGAAGTGGAGACAAATGAAGGATTAAAAATATTAAAACAAGCACATATGAAACCAAAAAGAATGTTATTTATTGCTGGAGCGCATTTACATCTTTTTCAAAAAGGATTGCCAATCACAGAAATGCATAAAACAAATAGAGGAGGAGTTTGTATTGGAGCTGATGAGTATGCATATGTATTATATGATAAACATCAAGGAAAAGAAGTAATTTATTATAATAAAGAACAAATGGAAAAGGTGCTTATATATGCAGGTAAGTTTCATCAAGCATCAGAAGGATATCTCCCACATCAAGAAAGTAAAATGAGAAGTCGATTAGGAAAATGGCATAAGTTATATAGATGGAAATTACAAGAATTAGAAGGAAACAAAAGAATTGCACAATCTTATCCAAATGACGTGTTTTCAACAATGTTTTTAGAATATGTTGATAAAATGATAGCTCGTGCCAAAAGGGCATTACAAGAAATTGATGAACCATTTTATAACGAATGGACAAAGCAAGTAATTGCATCTAAAAGTTTTTGTCAACAAGATTTTACATTGGCAAGATTTGAGGAGATAGATGATTCTATTTTTATGAAGGAGTTACATTCTATTACAAATGATTTACCAGTAAGAGATTTACGTATTATTTTAAATAAAGTAATGAAAAAAATGTCAGTTTGGGATATTAATTTAGTGATTCATATGCTGAGTGCTTACGATTCAGAAAATCCATTATCAGAAAAACAATATCGCATACTTTGGACGGATTTAACGTTTCCTCATTTATTATGTTCGATTGCACATAAATATTATTTAGGGCAAAAGCGTTCGTGGTCTGATGAAAAATATATTTGGGCATTACAAAATATAATTGCACTTGAAGATTCTAAAGAGGAGTTTTTATCTCGATTTTCAGATATTTATGACGAAATCAAGAATAAAAGTGGAGGAGGAAGAAAATGAAATTAGAACCGGAAGAAATAGTCATACCTATTTTAGATTTAGAAAAATTTATGTTTTCTCCACCAGGGCCAATGGGATGGGAAATGTCAGAATATGAGCAAACACTAGAGAAACAAAAAGAAATTGTACTTGATGAATCATCTATATTAGAGAATTTAGCAATTATTAAAGACATAGAATTAGTCGAGTTACCTACAATGGGATTACTAGAGTTAGAAACAATAAGCAGTAAAACAACAATAGATAAGGACGTTAATGATGAAATAAATGATGGGGATATTCAAATCGTTGAAGAGGAAGCAGTACAATCGGATTTCATTGCTACTGAACCAGAAAAACCAAAAATAAAAATACAAATCATTACACCTAACGAGCCATTAAAAAGACCATGGATAGCTGAAATTTTAAAACATTTCAAGGAAAAAGAATAATGAAAAGTCCGCAATTACAACAATCATTTTATACTTTCTAGCATATTTTAAATATAAATCAAATAAGGGAGGAGTTATGTAAATGGCTGATGTAAAAAGAGCAAAAATAAAAATAGATTTTGAGAATGGCTTTAGTATTAATTCTGATCAAGATATACAAGAGGTATTAAAACTTTTGGCTGAAGTTATTCAATCTGGAGCACATACTGGTGTAGAGGTAGAAGTTCAATATATTGATGAAACAGAAATAACTTTTACTGATGAAGAAGAAGACGAAGAAGACGAAGAAGACGAAGAAGACGAAGAAGACAAAGATGAAGAAGAAGACGAAGAAGACGAAGAAGACGAAGATGAAGAAGAAGACGAAGATGAAGAAGAAGAAGACGAAGAAGAAGA
>NZ_NADV01000045.1:7526-28934 GCF_003264175.1 Bacillus sp. SRB_331
AAGACGAAGAAGAAGAAGAAGAAGACGAAGAAGACGAAGAAGAAGAAGACGAAGACGAAGATGAAGAAGACGAAGAAGACGATGCATAAGACAAATCCCCCCTTTATATTAGGGGGGATTTGTCTTATGCTATTGTTCATTTTATGAAATTTATATACTAAATAAGAGGTTGAAGTAAAGGATAAATATATTCTTCAGTAAGTTTAACTTTCTCACGCATTAACGGCCTGTAAAAATCCGAGTGTTTCAACTAGTAATCAGTGGAGTAAAAAAACACTGATTAAAGTTTTTCTTTATATAATTTGAATTTTAAGTGGTCGCATTAGATTTTTTACAGGTTGGTGTGTTGGTATTGTAACTTGTTTATATACTTGTTTTAACTTATTAGCTGTATGCATAAATGTAAAGTTTTTTTCAACAATCTGTCTGCCATTTTGAGCCATCAATTTTGCGAATTCTGGTTGAGATAGCAAACCTTGGATAAGCCTAGAAAACTCTTTCGGGTTATTATATTGTTCAATTAAACAGCCGTTATGTTCATCTGTTATAACTTCTGCATTTCCACCACGGTTTGTTGTAATGATAGGGGTTCCAGCAGCCATTGCTTCATAATGAACACGTGCTAATGGCTCATGCCATTGCGAACTGCAAACAAATATATCTCCCATTAAAAATATATTATGAATTTGATTTGCTGGAATAAATTTAGTGAAAAGCACGTGTTCTTTAATAGGTTTAGCGAGACTATGCAATTTTTTAATATATTTATTTACTCCGTTATCACTAAACCATTTACCTCCAACTATAACGAGTACCGCATCTTTATGGGCTTTAATAACCTCTTTCATAGAATGGATGAGTATATCTGGTCCTTTATTTTTGGTCAATCTACCGACAAATAGAATTACCTTTTTATCTTGGATAGCGTATTTTTTCCGAAATTCGTTTCTAATTTTTTGTCCGTTGGGAGTCCAAATTGGGGGAGATGTTTTTATATTTACACCAGAGTAGACGATCGAAATTTTATGTTCAGCTTGTGGGAATCTTTCAATTACTGTTTCTCTAATATAGTTACTAACCGTAACGATAGCTGTAACCATTTCAATAATTAGGTTGCCTTCAAGGAAAGATATTTTGTGTTCAGCAAACATATCATTATGAAGACCTAATACAAATTTACTGCCTGGAGAGGCTTGTTTATATAGGGGGATATTTTTTGGACGATTAAAAACATGTATAATATCAAAAGCATTGGATTGAAGTGCTTTTATAACATTCTGCTCATATTCAATTTGAGGGAAATACATGTAATGAATATTATTTTGTGTTGATTGTTTTGGAAGACTTGGGTCTGAAATGGAAAAAATAGTAAGGTCGAATTCTTGACATATATAGGGGGATACTCCATCAATCATCATTTGAATTGCACCACCTCTAATTGCTGGAGAGGGTAATTTTTCAGTACATATATATGCGATTTTCATGAACTAGTCTCCTTTATAAAGTTGTTTTATATACTTATATTCTGCTTCCAATCCATTAGCCAAAGAAATAACTGGATGATATTGTAATAATTTATTAGCCTTAGATATATCTGCCCATGTTTGTTTTGGTTCGCCAGGAATTGATTTTAGAAAAATTTTATGTGCTGATTTACCTGATATTTTTTCTAGTGTAGAAATGATATTTAAAATGGAAGATCGTTCTGTTCCACCGATATTTATAACTTCTCCTACTATATGTTCGCTTGTCTCTAAAGCAGCTATGGTTCCTTGTATACAGTCATCGATATAGGTAAAATCACGTGTTTGTGTTCCATCACCAAATATTGTGAGAGGTTTATTTTCTAGTATTTGTTTAATTAATCTGTGGAATGCCATGTCAGGTCGTTGTCTGGGTCCATAAACTGTAAAATATCTTAAAATCACAATTGGTATTTGAAAATTTTTGTGGTAAATATGACATAGGTGTTCACTACTTAATTTTGTGACACCATATGGAGAAAGGGGATTCGGTAATAATTTTTCAGACACCCTCCCGGATTTTTCTCCATAAACAGAAGATGTTGATATCTGAATGAATTTCTCTAAATTTATCTCTTTACATGCTTCAAGTAAATATTGTGTAGCAAGTATATTATTGGTTACATAAGGATCGAAATCCTTTCCCCAGCTTGTTCTTACGCCAGGGATAGCAGCTAGATGATAAACGACTTTTACATCTTTTAAAAGCTTGGGTAAATCTGTAGTTAATATATTTTCTCTTATAAATTGAAATCGCGGATTCGTTTGAAGGGTCTGAATATTATCTATTTTTAAGGGTATTGGGGTAGGACCAATAAAGTGATCAATTCCAACTACATGATATGACTTGTTTTTAAGTAATGCTTGACATAAATGAGAACCAATAAAACCGGCGGCGCCTGTTACAAGTATTTTCATGAACGACCAACTCCTATATAGCGTAAACCGTACTGCTCTATTTCATCTTTATCAATACAATTTCGTCCATCCACAATTGTGCATCCTTTCATTAATTGTTTGACTTCTTGCCAATTAAGTTTTTTAAATTCGTCCCATTCTGTGGCAAGAATAATACAATCAGAATTTGTGATTGAGGATTGTAGGTTTTTATGTTGTGTAACTTGTTTATTCAAATGAGGAGGAAGAGCAGCTTTTGGATCATACGCATGTAGGTTGTAACCAAGAGGAAGTAATTTTTCAAGAAGTTCTACAGCAAGTGAATTACGAATATCATCAGTGTTTGGTTTGAAGGAAATTCCTAAAATAGTTATTTTTTTTGAAGATGGTACTTTTATAGTATTTTTAATTTTTTCAACATAGAGGTCAATCTGTGTAGAATTAATGGATTGTACAGCTTGCAAAATAGGAACGGTTATCTGTCTATCATTTGCTGTATATATGAGTGAATGTAAATCTTTTGGGAAGCACGATCCTCCATATCCCATTCCTGCTTGGAGAAAATGGGGATTAATTCGAAAGTCGTAGCCGATTCCTTTTGCCACTTCATTAATATTAATGTGATAAGCGTCACAAATCCGGGCGATTTCATTTATAAAAGATATTTTTGTAGCCAAAAATGCATTGGCTGTATATTTAATCAGTTCAGCTTCGTTTAAACCCGTACAAAGGAATGGAGCATTAATCTTTTTATATATATTCTGCATAATTTCTAATGACTTTGTGTCATTTTTTTGGATACCAATAATAGTTCTATCCGGAATAAGCATATCTTGAACAGCAGATCCTTCACGGAGAAATTCAGGGTTAGAAACAATATTAAATAGGGATGACGGTACACCATTTTTAATGAGCATTTCATATAGATGTTGATTCGTTCCAGGTGGAACTGTGCTTTTAGTAATAATTGTTTTATACTCTTTTATTTCTGGAACTAGTAGGTCAATAACAGAGTATAAATATTTTAAATCTGTCTTTCCACTGGGGGTAGAAGGTGTTCCTACAGCGATAAAAATAACTGATGATTGTTGTATAGCTAGACTAATATCATGTTGGAATTTCAATTGTTTTCGATTTTTGTAAATAAGCTCTTTTAAACCTGGTTCGTAAATTGGGCATTCTCCCCCTTGGAGAGCTTGGATTTTATTATAATTTTTGTCTACACAAATAATAGAATGACCTAAATCGGCTAAAACCGCCGCCGATGTGAGTCCAACATAGCCAGATCCTATAATACATATATTCATACGGCAAATCACCTTTCTGAAGTTAGTACTAGTTTTTACAGTATATTAGTGGACAAGTTAGAATGGTGACATATGAAAAGGCCTATTCATACAAGCGATGTGAGATAGGAGCCTTTTTTAAATTTGTGATGCGCGGTTAAGGGTTCTATTGAATATAATATTGAAAATATGTTGAAGAAGGGGGGAGAGAGGAATGATAAAAAAAGCGATCATTCCAGCTGCTGGTTATGGTACAAGGAGTCTTCCTATTACAAAGGTAGTTCCGAAAGAAATGTTTCCAATAGGTAATAAACCTGCAATTCATTATATTGTAGAAGAAGCTATGAAGTCAGGTATTGAACAAATATTAATTGTTCTTTCAAGTAGAAAGAACTTAATAGTTGATTACTTTGATTATTCATTAGAACTAGAGGCATTTTTAGAAAGGGAACAAAAAGTCGAATTGTTAAAAAAATATAACATTCCTAACATTCAAATCCATTATGTAAGACAGCCGTATGCGAGAGGACTTGGTGAGGCAATAAAATTAGGAGAAACATTTATTGGTAATCATCCTTTTGCTGTACTTTTGCCAGATGATATCATAATTTCTGATAAAGAAACTGCCTTAAATCAACTAATTAAAATATACGAAGAGACAAAAAGTAGTGTATTAGGTATCCATACAGTACCAGATGAAGATTTAGGGAGATATGGAATTGTAAATGGGAATAGTGTTAAAGCAGATTATATTCAGATTACAAATATTGTTGAAAAACCAAAAGTAAATCCTCCATCTAATCTTGCGGTGATTGGACGCTATATTTTTACGCCAAATATATTCCAGTTGCTAAAAAAGGTTGAGCCTGGACATGGAGGTGAGTATCAACTAACTGATGCAATAGAGTCTTTGCTTATGACTAAGAACGTGTATGGCAAAATTATTGATGGAAAAAGATTCGATATTGGACAAGAAAATGATTATATTCAACTTCTTAATTTTATACATGGAAAAAATAGAACAAGCATGAATTGAAATGGTGTGAAATTTCTTAATATACATGAACTTGAAAAATTCCAATGTGGATATATGCTTACTTAAATCATTGATAGTACAGGAATAAAGCGAAATATGATTTTGAACTCAAGAAAACCTCAATGTACTTTCTACTTCATACCGTGTAAATGAGATTATTAATAACTGTATATAATAATGGGATATAAAAAAGTTCTTTATTAAAATGTGGTATGTATACTACTTTTTAATAAAGAACTTTTTTATGTAACGACAATTTTTCTGTTTTTTTATTTAAATTGAATTTTGTAACAATTATTTTTAAGTTATAGTAGAAGGATTGTAATAAGTAATGAGAGAAGGTGTATACAAGGAGATGAATAAGATGATTAACAATACAATTCCAAGCTTTTTGAAGCTTTTGGAAAGCGATGATATAGGATTACATGACTTGAACAAATATTATGATATGTATCCAGAAGCATTTGAAGAGTATTTTAATTATCATTGTCCTAAGACAGAAGAACGTCTTTCTAGTGCAATTAAAAAGTATCCGGAAAAACTAGAAGACATTCGTATTATTTCGGATACTTTACCATCTATTATTCAAGAAATTAGTGAGGAGTATCGCATTCAATTTGGTTTTAATATAGATTTGACTTTTCATCTATTTGTAGGTGGATTTGGTTCCAATGCATTTGTAAAAAGAGATATTATGGGGGATATATTTCTTGCGGCAGAAAAATTATCTCCTGAAAGGGAGCATCTTCGTGTTATCGTTGCCCATGAAATCGGTCATATATATCATAATTTCGTATTGCAAGAGAGTGGAATGGATTGGACTAAAGCACAATGGACTGATGCAGCGGTTAGTTTATATCGTGAGGGAGTCGCGACATATTTATCGCAAATAATAGCTAAAGGATTAAGTAAATCAGTCTATTATTCATATGATAATGATGGTGATGATTGGTTGTATTGCTATGAAGAACATAAAGATCAAATTAAGAAACATTTTTCACAAGATTATATTAAAGGGTGGACAGATGAAAAAGAGAAAGAATGGTTCCGTTTATCAGGAGGGACCTATTTCGGATACAACCGACTTGGTTATTTTTTAGGAACATCATATATAGAGTATATAGTCCATACTTTCGGAGAAACCGAAGCACTTACTTTTTGGAGCAAAAATAATTTGAAGAGTAGTGTTATGGAATGGTTGCAAAAGTGAATATGTTGAAGAGGGAGGCTGAAAATGATGAAAGTATATATGAAAGTGCTTATAGTATTCCTAACTTTAACGTGTGTAGCGGCTTTAACCGCGTGTAATAACGCTGAGGAAAAGAAACAAACTAATTCAACATCAGAAAATAGTACGGAAAAAAAGAGCGATACATCAGAAACGGGTAAAAAGAATGAGGACACCGCTTCGAAAAAAGAGAAAGAGTCTGTGGAAAAACCAAAAGGTCAAGATTCGGTAAAACCTTCAACGGAGTCTAATACGAAAAATACAGTGCTTAATCAAAAATCAATTAACCATGTAAAAGATTTATTTGAGCAAGCGAAAGAAGGTAAAGTACCTAACGTACCATATGCAGCACATACAGGTGACATCGAGGAAATAGAAAAAGCTTGGGGAAAAGCAGATAAAACTGATCAAGCAGGAAACGGGATGTATGCAACTTTTACAAATAAAAATGTTGCATTTGGATTTAATAAAGGATCGCAAGTCTTTGATGTTCGCTCTTACCATTCAGAACTTAAATCGATTACGTTACAAGAAATTGAAAAGGCTTTAGGAAAACCAGCGTCAGTTAAAGAAAATGGTAATGACAAAATATACGTTTATAAAGTAAATAACCAGTTTGAGTTGAAATTTGTTATTCCAAAATCAACCGGTAAAGTAAATCATATTTCTGTGTTCTCACCGGAGGATAGTATTAATAAAATGGCAGGATAAATGAAAGAGCTGTTCCTATAGGGACAGCTCTTTTGCTCGGTTTCTTTCTAACGTTTGAACAAAAACAGATTGAATGATACCACCGATTATTAATAAGAAGGCACAAATATAAAATAAAGTGCTGCCGTTAAATTTGCTTAATAATAGAGCGCCTATAAAAGGGCCACAAGTTCTTGAAATATCCCAATGTATACCGTAAATAGAAAAGTACAGTCCGCGTCTATGACTTGGAGCGATTTGTGAAACGAATCGTAATAAATGATTTAAAGCGATACTTTCCCCTATTACTAAAAAGAGCAATGTAAAGAATAATGACCATATTGTTGTAGAATAACCGTAGCCAATCGCAGCTAACGTATAGCAAGTATAGGAAATAACAATGATTTTAGGCATAGAAAACTGTTCAGACCATTTCACAAGGGAAATTTGGAGAATCACTTCCATGACAGCTTTACAAGTTGAGATAAACACGAGTACAAATAGAAAATTTGGAAATACACTTTCGGCGAATATACGATAATTTGATTCGGTTTGGGCGTAGAAAAAACTAATCGGTAGCGTAGAAACCATAAGTCCAAACACAGCGTAATGCTTTGAAATAAATTGTTTTGGCGAATATACTTCTTTAGTTTTATTAACGTTTTTCATGAGTGGAGCTGTTTCAGGAAGCTGCGTCCAAACGAGAATAGCATATAGCGTAAGGGCTACACCTTGCAAAATAAATAAATACTCAGGGTGACTAGTATAGAAAAAGGCGCCGATTAATGGGCCAATTACAGAGCCGATTGCTCCCGTAGTATGCAGAACAGCAAATATTTCTGCCTGTTGTTCTTCCTTCGTTAAGTCAGCGATTTGTGCTCGCTGTGCCGGAATATATAAAGAGCGTCCAATACCATTTACTACATACAATAAGGCGAAAAAGGCGACCGATTCAGCAAAAACGAAGCCGCTTACGGCAAAAGCTTGTAAAAGTAATCCGAGTAACATTATTTTCTTTCGGCCGTATTTATCTGTTACACCCCCAGCGATTAATGTAAACACAATATCAGCGAGAGGCTGTAATCCGAAAAGAAGCATTGTAACGATGACATTACCATTTAACGCTTTATTAACGTGAACAATAAAAATGATAGCTAACATCGCTTCAGTCGTCCGGACTAACAATTCACCGAACAACCGAATGAGGATTGGCCTGTTATAACGTTTTAAAAGATGATTCATTTCTAATTCCTCCTTTCTATATTAAAATGATAAGATGGAAGCTACAAATGAAAAAGGGTAGAATGAAAGGGGGAGATTTTTCATCTTTTAGGGGGGCGTTTTATGAGCATTTTGGAGCAATATATGCACCTATGGCTCCAGTATGGAAAAGGGAGAGCAGAGGGGGAGCAATTAGAAATAACAATACAAAATATATCCGAAACATTATTTTGTACAGAGCGGAATAGTAAACTAATCATAAAAAAATTAGAGGAATTACATTGGATTGTGTGGTTTCCTGGCCGAGGAAGAGGGAATCGTTCAAAGTTGTTATTTCAAAAACATCCACTTTTATTAATTTTAGAAAGAGGAAAAGAAATAACGAAACAAGGGGACGTAAAAAGTGGAAGTGCATTTATTGAAAGATATAGCTCGTATTTTCCATCACTTCAAACGCAATTTCAAACGTGGATTGATTCGATATTCGGTTATCAAGTCGAAAGGACATCTAAAGGGAGAAGAGATGTGCTACGTTTGCAAGTCCAAATGAATCTAGATATTGCATTAGATCCTGTATACGCTACGATGCGTTCGGAATGTCATATGGTAAAACATATATACGACACGTTAGTGTATATAGACGGAAATACAAACAGTGTAGAGCCAAGACTTGCGTTTTATTGGGAATATGATGACCAGAAATATATATGGACCTTCTACTTACGAAAAGGTGTTCAGTTTCATAACAGGAAAGAATTTACTGCTTATGACGTTGTACATACATTTAAACGATTCTTGAAAGCGAAAAATAATCCGCATGCGTGGATGTTACAGCACGTTGAAAGTTTACATATTCTTGATGACTACATTGTGCAGATTCGTTTATCTACAGATAATAAGCTGTTTTTACATGCTTTAAGTACAGAACAGTGTTCTATTGTAAATGAAGATGGAGATGGAAGGTTAATCGGTACTGGACCGTTTCGATTATGTGAAAAGAATGAGGATGTATTCGTATTAGAAGCAAATGATTTATATTTTCGCGAGCGACCATTTCTCGATCGAATTGAATTATGGAATGTAGAGCACAGCGTAAATACGTGCGATATTTTAGCGAAAGCACATTATAACAATATAGAAAAGCATCATAAAGAACTAACTAGACTGGAGTCGAATGTAACATACATTACATTAAATACCGCCAAAGAAGGACCTATGCAAAACACGATGTTTCGGAAAGCTCTATATAAAATCATTCATAGCAATGCGCTTATTGAGGAATTGCAAGGAGCGCGCGGAGAAATAGCAGAAGAATTGCTTCTAACAAAGGGTGATACAATACATATAAATGAGGATATATATACGCTTATTAAAGAGAGCTCTTACCGTAATGAAACACTGCGACTATATACATTTACAGAACAAGATCATGTTGAAGACTCATATTGGATACAAAACGAGTGTGCGAAGTATGGCGTTACTATTGAAGTCGTTTTACTTGAAACAAAAGAGTTATTACAAACAAGTACGATACAAAAGGCTGATATAATGCACGATAGTGCGACGATTAGCGAACGGATAGAAGATAGTTTACTATATATGTTTCTTACAAAAAATAGCTTTATTCATCAGCATAGCAATATAAGATTTAACGAAGTATTGCAGCCTTATTTTACAGAAAATCAATTAGAGAAACGGATGACACTGTTACGCGATATTGAGGGCACACTGTTACGTGAAATGCATATCATTCCTTTATATCGCAATAAACAGCGGGTAAGTTCACACGAAAAAATACAAAATATAACGATTAATTCACAAGGCTGGATTGATTTTTATGATATATGGTTTAAAGATTGAAATATATAGGTTCTTGCGCATTTTAAAGATATGTGTAAGAACCTTTTTTGTATGTAAGTCAGGTTTGTTTCACACACTGTTACGCTATTTGTTATAAAAGTCTGTTTACAGCGTAACAGTGTTATGTTACATTGTTATCAGGAAGGAGTGACATACAGTTGAGTACAGATTTAATTTCAAAAAAAGATTTATTAGAACTAACTGGTATTTCATACGGGCAGTTATATAGGTGGAAGAGAAAAAATTTAATACCGGAAGATTGGTTTGTACGGAAGTCAACGTTCACAGGTCAGGAAACATTTTTTCCGAAAGAAAAGATATTAGAACGTATTGATAAAATCCAAACGATGAAAGAGGATTTATCACTTGATGAATTAGCAAATATGTTTTCACCGAGCGTAACAGAGATTCTTTTAGCAAAAGAAGATCTCATCCGTAAAGAGATTACATCAGAATCTGTTTTACAATTTTTCATGGAGCAAACGAACAAAACGGCAGATTTTCAATTTGCAGATATTCTTTATGTACACGTGTTAGAAGAACTTCTTCAATCAGGAGATGTTAGTTTAGAAGAAGGGAAAATGGTTTTACAAGTTTTACGTGAAAATTATGAAGCGATTAAACATAAAAATTGTGACTTAGTTATTATTCGGAAGTTAGGGATTTCTACATGCTTCTTAGTATCAAGCGTTGAGGATTTAATTTTTGAAAAGGGAACAAAGATTGTTTTACGTGTAGCAATTATGAAATTTACCGAAGCATTAAAAACTAAACTGTTGTAGTGGAGGAGAAATAATGCGTACAGAAAATTTAATAATAAACGGATATGGTTCATCAAACGGTGGAGAGTTTCATAAAGTGCAACTAAATGGAAAAGGAACTGTTAATGGAAACGTTGAGTGCGACCAATTTGAATGTAATGGTTACGGAATTGTTACTGGTGATTTGAAAAGTAGCGATGCGAGAATTAGCGGATCAGGTAAAGTTGAGGGTACAGTTAGTGCAGAAATGATGCGAATCGATGGGAAAGGGACAATTACACAAGATGTAAAGGCGACCACTTTAAAAATTGCAGGAAAAGGGACGATAGGTGGTAATGTAACTGGTGAAGAATTTAAAATCAATGGTCAAGCTACGATTGATGGTAATTGTGAAGTTGATATTTTTTCTTCAGAAGGGCAATTTACAGTTGGTGGATTATTAAGCGCAGATGAAATTAATATAAATATTCATGGTACATGTAGAGCGAAAGAAATTGGTGGCCAAACCATTAAAGTAAAACATAGATTGAGTGCTTTTAGTAGACTATTTAAAACAGTATTTGGCTTACAGTTAGAAGCTGAACTGCTAGAAGGTGACAATATCGATATTGATTATGCTCACATTAAAACAGTAAGGGGAAACAATGTTACTGTAGGGCCGAACTGTGAGATTGAACTAATTGAATATACTGGGGTTCTTACTGTTGATAAAAGCGCAAATGTAAAAGAAATTAAGCAAGTTTAAGTTTAAAAGGGAGAGAGGAATCGGTATGGAAAATCAACATAGTCTTACTGTAAATGGATCAGGTAGCTCAGCAGGTGGAGATTATAACAAAGTAAAGATACGCGGCGAAGGAACAATCTCTAATCATATGAGTTGTAATGATTTTAAAACGTATGGTACGAGTGAAGTACGTGGCAATATGAAAGCGAAAAATTATGTCGTGTATGGAGATAGTGAAGTACAGGGGAATATGGAGGCGGAATATGTAAAAGTATATGGCAATGCCCAAGTACAAGGCGACGGACAAATTAATAAAACAAAAGTTAGAGGTATGATAGAATTTAAAGGGAAGCTATCCGGTGATTTCGTAGATGTGAAAGGCGCTTTAAATGTAAAGGGAGATATAGAAGTAGAGGAATTATTACTAACTGGTGGTCTTGAAAGTGATGGTTTGCTTAATGCTGAAAATATTGAAATCTCACTTCGTTATGAAGGAAGTAAAGTGAGAGAAATCGGTGGGAAAAAGATTACAGTACGTAAAAAAGCGAGATTTATTCCTTTTACAAGTCATGCAGGAAGCCTTCAAACATCAATTATTGAAGGGGATGATATTTATTTAGAACATACAATAGCAGACGTAGTAAGAGGAAATCATGTTATAATTGGCCCTGGCTGTGAAATTAGTGTAGTAGAATATCATACTAGTTTTAATCAGAAAGGTAATGCAGTCGTAAAAGAACATAAACAAATATAAGTAGTATGAGGGAGAGCAAGGTTATGGTTGAGAAGAATAATAAGCTCGGCTTTGTTGTGGCGGGCTTATTGCTAGGGATTTTAATGGCATCAATGGATAATACCATTGTCGTAACAGCGATGGGAACAATCGTTGGTGATTTAGGAGGCCTTGAAAACTTTGTATGGGTCGTTTCTGCCTATATGGTCGCAGAAATGGCAGGTATGCCGATTTTCGGTAAACTATCAGATATGTATGGTAGAAAGAGATTCTTTATTTTCGGTTTAATCGTCTTTATGATTGGTTCGGCACTTTGTGGAACTGCTGAAAATATTACACAGTTAGGTATTTATCGTGCCATTCAAGGTATTGGCGGCGGGGCACTAGTGCCGATCGCATTTACTATCGTTTTTGATATTTTCCCTCCAGAAAAGCGCGGGAAAATGGGTGGTTTATTCGGAGCAGTATTTGGTTTATCAAGTATTTTCGGGCCATTACTTGGCGCATATATTACGGATTATATTAGCTGGCACTGGGTGTTTTATATTAACTTACCACTTGGAATTTTGGCACTTATTTTTATTACATTATTTTATAAAGAGTCACGAGTTCATAGAGAACAAAAGATTGATTGGTTTGGCGCAATTACTTTAGTTGGTGCAGTAGTTTGTTTAATGTTCGCCTTAGAATTAGGCGGACAAAAGTATGATTGGGATTCTAGCTTTATTTTAAGTTTATTTGCTGGGTTCGCTATTTTAGTAATTGCTTTTATTGTTATTGAACGAAAAGTAGAAGAACCAATCATTTCATTTGAGATGTTTAAACAACGTCTATTCGGAATGAGTACAATTATTGCCTTATGTTACGGGGCGGCATTTATGTCAGCAACTGTGTACATTCCGTTATTTATTCAAGGTGTATACGGTGGTACGGCAACAAACTCAGGATTATTGTTATTACCAATGATGTTAGGATCAGTAGTTACAGCGCAGTTAGGTGGATTTTTAACATCGAAACTTAGCTACCGAAACATTATGATTATTTCTGCTGTAATTATGCTAATCGGATTATTCTTATTAAGTACATTAACGCCAGAAACAAGTCGTATATTATTAACAATTTATATGGTTATTATCGG
This sequence comes from Bacillus sp. SRB_331, assembly GCF_003264175.1. NCBI lineage: Bacteria > Bacillati > Bacillota > Bacilli > Caryophanales > Bacillaceae > Bacillus > Bacillus sp. SRB_331. Next base: position 20,624 of record NZ_NADV01000045.1, read on the forward strand.
TTTTGGAGTTGGTTTCTCATTCTCTGTACTAAGTATGGCTGCTATTCATAACTTCGGTATGGAGCAACGCGGTTCTGCGACTTCAACGAGTAACTTCATTCGTTCATTAGGTATGACACTTGGTATTACAATCTTCGGGATGATTCAAAGAACTGGTTTCCAGGATCAATTAGAAGAATCGTTTAAAGGTATGAGCGGAGGAATGAATACAAACGCTTTAGGAGATTCAAGAGCTATTCTATCAGAATCGGCAAGATCTCAAATTCCGCCGCAAATATTAGATAAAATTATTGAAGCTCTCTCTAGTTCAATCGTTCAGACATTTATGTGGGCGTTAGTCCCCGCAAGTTTAGCGTTCGTATTCGTTTTCTTTATGGGAAATGAGCGCATGGTATATAAAAAAGAACAAAACAAGGTGAAAAGTGAAACATCAAAAGCGTAAAGAAAAAGCTCCTTTCAATTTTGAAAGGAGCTTTTTCATATGTACGGAGTCGAATTAGCCTTCGATAATTTCGTATTCTTCGTCTGCTAATAATAAAATTTGTGTTTTCTTACCTTTGTTTTGAACTTCGATTACATCATATGTACCTAAGTCTCTTAGCTTGCTTTGAGAAGCGTTAACCATAACTTCCATAGAATCAATTAAGATATCTTCTTCAACGTATGATTCAGGTAATGCCATATCTTCAGTATCTAATACACATGTATATAGATTTTGTAAGTTCTCAGCAGTTGGGTTTTGTTCCTCAACATCAATGATGTTTTTTACTGCTTCCATATTTTCTTCTTTTGCTTGATATACTTTAATTTTAGTCATTGTTTTAATCTCCTTTATTACGTAATCTTAGAGGCTGCATCTCATTATAACGCTTTTTCATTGAAAGATGAAATTGTTATATGTATTTATAGTAAAAATTATGTGTTATTACTTATTATTGGTGTAATTTCCATATTGATGTTAGGCGTAACTAATTATATCCTTACGTTAAAATTATATTGTCCAAACTTTTCATATATCCCGCTCATATTATGTGTATTAGATAAAAACATATAGGGAAGGGATTGAATGTAAGTGGATTGCGAACCGAAACGAAATTGTCAATGTTGTCAAAATAGTATATGTGAATTTTTACAAAGTCTAGAACCTTTTACTAAGGTTGAGAGTATCGTAATAGCCGGAAAGGAAATTTTTGTATCCTATTTTCTTTCATTTAACAAGATGAAAGGTATCGTGTCATTTGTACAAGAGGACAATGATGTTATTTTTGTAGATTGTTCAAAGATTGATGCGATTCGAATAGGAAAAGTGTGTAGTTGTAAAGCGAAAGTTAAATTTATTGAAGAGGATTTTAGTCTCCTTGGAAATGTTTGTCCACATTGTTTAACGGAGGGAAGTACACTCTTTTTCGACTTTTATAATTCTGAATTGAATTTATCTCTACAAGCAAAAACAATTGATGCGCCTAGATGTATTGAATTTACAGATGAACTTGGGAATGTAGTAAAGCAAATTACAATAGTAGGTGAAGCGATAGTTTCTAAAGATTTTGTTCAAGTGCCAGAACTATTAGATTTTCGATTGATATTATCGGATACGGCTTCAAATCCTTTGAACTTCGGATTACTGTTCATTAATTTCCCTGATATTACGTTTATTATTCTTTTCGCATCAAGTGGATACTTCAACATTGCGAACTGTTTAAAAATAGTGAGTGGAACTGGTAATGCTGAAATAGAAGAGATGAAAAAGATGGTAACGAATGACAATAATACGTACAAGTCAATTGTTAAATTGACTAAAGTATATAAAAATGGAGGAACAGAATCATTTGTTTATAAGAATGAGTTATAACATATATACTTAAATGAACCCTTAAACCAATGTTGAGGGTTTTTACATAATAAAAGATTATAGATTACGAATTATTATTAAGTATATTATCTGTTAACCTTTATACTGGGCAGTCATTTACTAATTATTAGATGTTATAATAATTTTATATTTATGAATAATTTATAATTATATGGAGTTTAGTAGACGTTTGCTTATACGTAGAATAAAAGGACTTATGAAAAAAAAGTAGAAGTACATTGATTCTAACGAAAGCAGGAATGTAAATGATATATGAAGCGAATATACATACAAGAGAAAAATTAGTATCTATGTTTAAGGATTTTAATAATGTTGTTTTACTGTCCTATATACAAGGACATATGGGAGAGGCTTGGGTAAATGATCTTGAAAATCCAACAGTAGCGCAAGTTACGGTAGGGATTTTCACATTTTACACTGGGGATTCGAATGCGAAAGAAACAGAAGAATTATTACGTAATATTCCTGATAGAATGTTAGTAATCGTAAATGGTGATGAGTGGAAAAAGCGTTTAGAAACATTTTACGAAAGAAAAATAGATAAGTTTTTACGCTATAAATTCAAACGGAATTCGGAAGTTTTTGATCGTTCAAAATTACAATCTTTTATATCAGCGCTTCCAAAAGGATACGAATTACGAAGAATAGATGAACACATCGCAAATAATTATACACTACATAAGCTTTCTGAAGATTTTACAAGTCAATTTCAATCGGTAGAAGATTATATAAACCGAGGTATAGGTTATAGTATTTTGTACAAAGGAGAAGTTGTATGCGGTGCATCATCGTATAGCATTTATGATAATGGCATTGAAATTGAACTTACGACTGATCACAATCATAGAAGAAAAGGATTAGCAACTATAGTTAGTGCAGCGTTAATCTTGGACTGTTTAGAAAAAGGCATATATCCAAACTGGGATGCAGCGAATACGACATCTGCCAAACTAGCAGAAAAACTAGGATATGTTTTTGACAAGGCATATGACACTTATTTTGTGGATAATAGATGAATGAGCAGGGATTGTAAGATTTGTACAAAATAAAGCATTTAAAAAGGGAAAGACAAATGACTAGAAAGTTTCGATTGCGTTGTTAAAAACTCCAATGGAAACATTAGAGAATAAAATAATTAGTTCAATAATAAGGAGATTTTATAATCTATTGAGTATAAAAACCGGCTTTTTTAGTCGGTTTTTATTTTTTTATAAAAGGGGACAATAGTCGTGATGTTCTATTTTGTGGATAGTATTAAGTTGGTAAATGGTTCTTATTAAATGTATCCTTTGTTAGATAGAATAAAAAACTCTTGAAAAATTAATTTTGGAACACCTATTAGCTCTATCATAAAAAAGTCGAGAAATTCTATTTTATATAGGTAGATATCAGTATAGGCTACGTATATTAATTTATGTGTTTTTAACTATCCAGAAGAAATGAATCTCTTATTTTGCAAATGATAAAAGTGACTATGATACAAACCCACGCATTAATAGAAAAAGTACATATACAGTATAGAGAGTTGAAAAACTCTAAATTTTTTTATAAAGGAGATTATAAAATATGAGTGAACAATGTCCAATTAATGTACCATGTCAGGTAGTAGGACAAACCCAAACACCATTAAGTGATGCAGCTGCAACGCCAATTACTACTCCAGGAGCACCAATTGTAAAAATACCGGTTGTATTAGCAGAAAGAACGATTCAAATTGTTGTAGAATCTGATATTCGATTAGATCCTCCAGCGGTTGAAATTAAACGTATCTTAAAAAATGCATTTTTAACACAATGTAAGTTAGTTCCTGTAGCATTTACTCCAGTACCAGGTACACCTTACCGCCGAGTTACAAGAGCAAAATTATTTGTACAAGGATATATTCGTAAAAATATTGAATATGCAAATGACGAGTGTAATGGTGTGCTATATGACCGCATTGCTAATGTTCCATTTTCTGGTTTTGCTGATTTAACAGCTGGTGATTTTCTATCACAAGCTATAGTAGCTTCTTCCTCAGATACTACATCTCACTTTATTAATCCTAAAAATGGGGATCTACCACGTTTAGACAAATACTTCTTCGAAAATACAGTGTTTTATAATGAACAACCGTATTGCGAATTAGTCAGCGCTCAATTTTTTGAATTAGACTTTTCACCTTGTCCAACAGACCTAAACGAACCATTTGATACTCTTCGTGAAAAAATTGTACTAGATCTTACTTTAAAAGTTTTACAAGTACAACAAGTACAAGTATAAAACTAAAAAAGCATTGTCTTTGATAAAAAGACAATGTCTTTTTTAGTTTTATAAAACATATATAATGATGAAATGGTCGCGTACAAAAAACATATTTTTATGAATTTCATTAGACGGGGGGATGGTGATGAAAAATCCATGGGTTGGTCAGGAAATATGGAACAAAGTTTATAAAGGGAAAAAGCTGAATGTTCAAGATGATTCACGCGAAATAAGAAAAAAGGAAAAAAGTGAAGAAACAGAATTAGAGAAAGAAGATAAAGCAATTGAATTAAAGAAAGAAAGTAAAGAAACAGAATCAAAAAAAGAAGATAAAGCGATTGAATTAGAGAAAGAAAGTAAAGAAACAGAATCAAAAAAAGAAGAAGAAGTAATTGAATTAGAGAAAGAAAATAAAGAAACAGAATCAAAAAAGGGAGATAAAGCGATTGAATTAGAGAAAGAAAGTAAAGAAACAGAATCAAAAAAAGAAGAAGAAGTAATTGAATTAGAGAAAGAAAATAAAGAAACAGAATCAAAAAAGGAAGATAAAGCGATTGAATTAGAGAAAGAAAGTAAAGAAACTGAGTCGGAAAAAGAAGAAGAAACAATTGAATTAGAGAAAGAAAGCAAAAAAACAGAGTCAAAAAAAGAAGAAGAAACAATTGAATCAGAGAAAGAAAGTAAAGAAACAAAGTCAAAAAAAGAAGAAGCAGTTAAATCCGAGAAAAAGAGTAAAGAAACAGAGTCAAAGAAAAAACGTCTAGATTCAGAATCGAAAATAGAGACCTCAGTACGTTCAATAGTAGTAAAAACCCCATTTTCTATTATTTCAGATGTGACTAGTTTTATAAAATTCCCTAATATGAATGTGAAAAATCAAGAAGTATTTGTATTTCGGAATCAAAAAGATGAAAGGGGTCGTGAATTGGATGCTAAGTTATTAACTACAGTGCAACATTATCATGGAGAAGTTAATTGTAATTTAGTTTCTTCAAACCTTTATGAAAAGAGAGTGCTTTTAGAACTTTCTAATCAAAAAATAAAAAGTAATATGGAAGAGAATTGGGTAGGAACATCTTCGTGGATCCCTATACACGGTATAATTTTAGATAAGGAAGATGAAGGAGGAGTAAATAATTATATACCTGCGAAATTCCCAATAGAAATAGGGAAATATAAAGGTGAAATTAATTTACGAGAAAAAGTGGTATTTAAAGAAAAGGTTATAGAAATAAAAGAAGTGTCACAGGAAATTATTTTAACAAAAAAAGAGTTTTTATTACCAAAAATAATAAGGAAAGGAAATAATCCATCTAAAATTGAAAAAGGGAGCTTACTCGTAGAAGGTTATATTTTTCAATGTATTGAATTTATATCGGAACGAAGTACACCGCATGATAACGCGTATCAGTTAATACAAAACCTTGTATTGGAATTAACTGTGCAATTATTACAAGAACAGGAAGTTTGGGTGCGGATTAGATAAATGATTATTTCTCTATCAATCAGCTGGAATTTTTTCGAAAGTATGTAATAGAAAAAAATAAAAAATGTGCTAGCAAGTTTGCAAACAAGCTAACTAACATGTATTAGGACTAGAGGGGGGAATAATAATGATGGATTGCTTTAAAATAAGGTAAACGTGATGAATCTTTGTTAAAACATGTGGTGAAATACAGCGAGTATTCATTCCTAGTTTAGAAAACTTACAATTTAAATAATAAAACATGTTTATCGTAATTATCCAAACACCAACTATATTTTTTTAGAATAATTGGATGGACAACTTCTTTCGTAGTATCGACCCCAGTATAGCCATATTTCTTATAAAAGTTTTCTAGTTCCTCAAAAGGAAGACAATATACATTTTGTACTTGTAATTTTTTCGCAGTTTGTACTAAAAATGAAACAAGTTCCCCAGCTAATTGTAGCCCTCTAAATTTAGGGAGAACAAAAATCCCACCCATTTCTATAGTATCTTCATCTATTTGGACTAGTCGTCCAACACCTGCGTACTCATTGTTGTATGTAATGATCGCAACTGTATCCCGCTTTAAATCACTTCGTACAAACCCTATCGATTCATATTGATTATTAATCCATTCTAAATCATTTGATGTAGCCAGTTGAATACTCATATGCATCCTCCTTCGGAATACGGGTGCGCTATTTTCATTATATAGAGCAAAAGATAATAGATCAAACGAACCTGGATATAATAACGTTTGTTTTATTAGTTGAAGTTGTGAGTTTGTTGGTATTGAAATGATGGCTTCACCAAATAGAGGATAACAACCTTGTGAATTTGGTTTTACAAAGTTAAAGGGAAAATTAGTTTGCGCGTTCGGTAATGCATTATTGTTTAAGCTTATAGAGAACATAGGGTTATATTAATTAGTAGCTGCTGTATTAATTGAAACTATAAAGGAAATGTAATAATTGCCAGCCTAAGTAATAAAAATCGTATTAGGATTTAGTAAAAAGCTCCTCCTGAAAAGGAAAAAAGGAAAAGGTATTAAAGTAAGAGCACTTCGGAAAGTGCCCTTCTGTAACGACTATTTACTCTAAAAAGAAAGGATGCAATATATCATATGAAGTTAAGTGTATATAATTATGTGTCTTTTGTATAAAATTTTTATTTTGTTACAAATAAAAAGGCGGTTGTTTCCTCAAACACCTTTCAGTAAAACAAAGTACTTTTTCGGAAATAAATTATGGATGATTCCTGAAAAAGGTTATAGGATATACTTACATTTTTATAACTAAAGTGATGAGCCCAGGTCATAAGATAGTGCTGACTATATTGTATGAAATCTAGTCTAGAGTAAGAGCAGCTAGCATCAAAAAAACAGCAATACAGGAGGAGGGCATGTATATATAGGTAATTTTGGATGATGCGTAAGGAAATAAAAGTCACTCTTTCGTATGAAAAGCGTGACTATGGTCCTACACATGAAATTGGTAAGCCATTTGAAAATGTTGCTATGGCCAAATGTTCAGCAAAGTAAATGTAAATAAGTTGCTGGTTTTGTAAACGCAGGATTAGGGTTTATAGTTGATGCTAAGGAAACCAAATGAAGTTTATGAAAATGTGAAATAAAAGAGAGCTGTCTTCTTATTAGAAGGCGGCTTTTTGTTTTTAGAAAAAAGAAGTAAAAGTAAAGTAGAAGATTAAGTTACTTGTCCAAACAAATTTTTAAAAAATACATAAAATACTAGTAGTTAGCCAATATTTTAATATTGCTAATTTTTTAGACTAAAAGGGGTGATTTTATGTGTGATTGTGAAGTTTGTAGACGAAAGAAAAACCGGGATCCATTAAATCGGGATTCTGAGCCAATAAAAAAGGATTGCGAACCCAAAAAAGTGGATTCTGAATCAATAAATCAGGATTCTGAACCATTAAATTCTTATTCATTTAGTAAAAATTCAAATTTTTTAGAAGAAGCTATACAAACAGATGAAATCGATCAAGTTTCTGAGGAATATATTGAAATAGTTGATTCAGCAGATGTACAAGTTACTACTACAGATACAAAAGCAGCGTTATCTATCCAAGCAGCATTACAAGCAGCTATTGTGGTTGTAGTAAGTATTTCTATAGCAGATAGTGAAAAAGCAGATAAAATAACACAAGAATTATTTCAAAAATCATCTATTAAACAAATTAATAGACAAAAATTGCTTATTAAAAATTCCAGAAACATATCCGTAACAACTACTGATACAGATATTGCAGTGAATATTCAAATTCTCCTTCAAATTTTATTAGCTTTATTAGTTAAACTAAACATTTTATAAAGTTTCTAACCTGTTTATATTTAGCTATAAAGGTTCATTCTAAGTAAATATTTTTTGTTGTAATATGTGGTACAAGCTTGGACTTCTTATTATGACTGAATTAACATTCAAGATTAATGGGAAAGTAAGTGTGGAAAACTACACAATAGTAAAAGTTAAATACATTATTTAAAAGTAAATGAAACTTATGTTTATGTGAAGGAAAGCTGTCTTCTTATTAGAAGCCAGCTTTTTGATTTTATTAGTAAAAAGAAGTGGAAATAGAAGATTAAGTTAGTTGTCCAAGCAATTTTTATTAAATTACATATAATGCTGGTAGTTATTTGGAGTTTTTACAGAAAATTGATTGGAGTGAATATTGTAAATGGATGATTTAAACAAATTTTCTTCCTT
>NZ_NADV01000046.1:0-145 GCF_003264175.1 Bacillus sp. SRB_331
CACCAGCTGTATGACTACAGCCCCCGGCACCAGGATAAGTAGCTGCGAATCGATCTGGAACTTGAAAGGTTGTAGAATCAAGGATGCGAATCCGCTCAAAGTAAGCAGAAAGAGAATGAGAAATTGTAGAAGTGTAGTAAATACA